>JAISXV010000219.1 GCA_031270335.1 Prevotellaceae bacterium
TATTGTTTACAGTATGCCCATCATCAGCGCAACAGCGACATTCCGCCGAACCGGAGATGGTAAAAGTGCAAGGCGGCACATTCACTATGGGCTGCACCTCTGAACAGGGAGACGATTGTAATAGTGATGAACAACCTGCGCACAGCGTAACGGTTAGCAGTTTTCAAATCGGCAAATATGAGGTAACGCAAGCACAGTGGAAAGCCATCATGGGAACCACCGTTCGCCAGCAGCGGGACAAATATGTTCCGACGTGGGGATTACCTGATGAAGGAGATAATTATCCGATGTATTACGTGAGTTGGGACGATGCACAGGAGTTTATTACGCTTTTGAATAGAGCCACAGGCAAGAACTATCGCCTTCCTACCGAAGCCGAATGGGAATATGCCGCTCGCGGCGGCAACCTTAGTAAGGGTTACAAATACAGCGGCAGTAATAATATTGACGAGGTAGCCTGGTATTGGAACAATTCCAGCTACCACACTCACCTTGCAGGTACGAAACAAGCGAATGAACTTGGTATTCATGACATGAGTGGCAACGTATATGAGTGGTGTCAGGATTGGTATGGCGAGTACTCTGCCTCGTCTCAGACGAATCCCAAGGGTGCAAGTAATGGCTCTGACCGCGTGAATCGCGGCGGCAACCTGGGCCCCGGCGCAGTCTACTGTCGCGTTGCGGATCGCTCCAGCGAAAGACCCGGCTCCCGCTTCGCCAATTTGGGCTTCCGCGTGGTTTTGCCTTAGTTTTTCTGTTGTCGTCTGTTCCTTTGCCTCTCCCCCAGCCCCTCCCCACAGGGGAGGGGGGCGGATACAGAGGTGATTGCAACGACTTTCCCAGCGCCGACCTTCCCCCCGCCCCTGTGGGGAGGGGCAGGGGGAGAGGTGATTACGGGAACGGATACAGAGGTAATTGCAACGACCTTCCCTGCGACGACCTTCCCCCCTCCCCTGTGGGGAGGGGCAGGGGGAGAGGTGATTTAGCCGGAAGTTCCCTATAAGTCAGGAAACAACCAATATGCAAAAATAAATTTGCAATTCACAACCGCCGATGCAAGAGTGAAATTAAAAAGATTATACCCGTCATTTGATGATCAACTATACACTAATTCATGCAAGCTATTATAGTAAATGTTACTATGGTTCCATCGGTAGATGTGTATTGGAATTTAAACGCTTTAGTATATGCTTTTCCGGGAACGTCGTATTCTGGTCCGGCGTCGTCGAATGCTTTTTTAGCGTTGAATATTTTTGAGCCGCCGAATCTTGCCGAACTTGTCGTAACATTCTTGGCGATTGCATTGCCGGGGTCGTAGGGATATGCCCATGTTCCATTGCCTTCATCAAGTCCGATTATCTGGGTTAATTGAACATATTTACTCAGTTCCAAATCCTTGCATACGAATATTTCATGATTGTTCTTTATCGGCAGTTTGTCGGTCGATGTAAACAGGTACACCTTTGCCGACGAACTGTCACACAACGATTTTACCGTATATTTATAGGTATATACACGTTTGTGCATAAAGTTTTTGGCGTCGAGTTCGCCGGTAACGTCATCGATGAATCCGGGTCCGGCGCCGAGGTTGTGCCATTTTACTTCGACTGCGTCAATTGTATCAATGAAACTTGTCAGATAGACCTTGTGCGAATCGGACGAAGGCTCTATCATGATACGCAGGTCGGGGACAGTCCGCGCTTTGGCAACGTAGAGCTGCATCGTCTTCGAGGCAACACGACATATAGTGTTGAGCGCCGCCTCAGTACCGCTCACTGTAAAACGATAATATCCGGCGTTGGCGTCTGTAACCCCGTCGATGGTGTAAGTCGATGACACGGACGAGCCGATAACAACGCTGTCGATGCCGATTGTTTGCCAGCTGCTACCGTTGGCGCTGTATTCCCACCGGTAGGCAAGCTTCTCGTTGTTGCCCGGAACGTAGAAGACGTTGCCGACGTCGGTGTACGAGGCTTCGAAGATGTGTTTGGCTCCAATACATACGGTGTCGAACAGTTTGTTGATTGCGACGGGAGGCGGACAGAAGCGTATTTCGATATCGTCCAAAGCAAAATCGTTGCCCTGGGAACCCGCTCTGTTATTGTATATTTTAAGCTTCAATTCGCTGTATCCCTCGTTGCAGAACTTAAAACCGTAGTTTCTCCATTGTACAGTATCGTCCACATCCTTCGGTATTTCCGACGTAATATACGTCCCTACAATATGACCACTGTTCGAGAGTTCGAATTTCAAGATGGGATTGTCGTTAGCTGTCCCGTTTTGTGTCGGGATAACGTTGGCTACCCATACCGAAAAGTACATCGTATCAATGCTGCTGCACAAACCTGTGATTGTGGTATCGTAGAATATTTTTGGTTGAGTGGAAGCATCAACCAAAAACATGTATCCTCGTGTAGTATCGCCGGAATGTGTGTGGTCGCTGAATTTCTGTTGCCAGAAATAATTATTCGTTCTATTATCTACATATTTTACAAGTGCATATTGATCGGGGTTTAATTGATCTGTTTTCGCAAAAGTATAGCTTGTTGCTGTGCCGAGCGAGTCTTTCTTACTGATTCTCGGATCGCTCGTATTGTTTCCGCCGAAATCCTCACTGAACAGCAACTGTCCGTCAAAGACGCAACCTGTCGGGTCTGTTTCGCCGCAGTTGTTGGACAGCATCACGGGAATTTTGTATCGCGGCGAGCTGATTCCGTTGTATCTTGCTTCGACATACCAGTATTCTATTGCCTGGGAATTTTTGACGAAAGTCAATGTGTCTCCCGGATTCGAGAACGAAGGATTCCCGCCAGCGTCGTACCAGTAGTATTCGACGTTTGGAATGGAATACATTCCTATGTCGAGCTTGGCGCCGTCGCATGCAACGTTATACAGCGAGAGCGGTTTCAATACAATGAAATATATTTTAGCGTTTTCGGTAACGCTGTTGCATTGAACAGAATATTCAACGCTGTCGATTCCATACATGTTATGATGCGGGATATATGTGAACGTCGAATCGGCGGCATTAATCTTCAACCTGCCAATCTTCAATCCCGAATTGGCAACGGTGTCGATGATTATATCTTTTTTGGCGCATGGGAAGAGGTCGTTTGCTACCGGGTCGAAAGTGACGCTGTCGTTATACTGCATAACGATTGTGTCGTTGGCGATGTTGCTTGTCTTCACATGCAGGGCTATCGTGCTGGAGACAACCCTACAGTTCGAGTTCGGATTGTTGATGTTCGATTGATTACTTACTACAAAACGGTAAAAACCTTTGTCGTTTTCTACGGCGCTGGGGATAGTGTAGGTCGAGGCTACCGTCGATAATGGGGTAGAGCCATTCTGTTTGGACGTCCAATTGTCGATGCCGTTAGGGCTGTATTCCCACCGGTAAACAAGTCCGTAAATCGGGTTGTAGAATGTTCCATCGTCGGTGTACGAAGCGTTAAAGTCGTATTGTTCGCCGACGTATATAGTGTCTAACAGTTTGTTCCCTAAGGTAACAGACGGAACGCAGATGCGTATTTCGATATCGTCCAGAGCAAAATCGTTGCCATCGGAGCCTTTTGTGTTATTATATATTTTAAGCCTCAAATTGTCGTAGCCTTTGGGGTCGAAAGTGAAACCGTAGTTTCTCCATTTTATGTTGTTTTTTATATCGCGGGGAACTTTCGATGTAACAAACGTTCCTACAATATTATTGCCATTTGATAATTCGAACTTCAAAATGGGATCGTGTACAGGATTAGGATCCGAACCTACAAATATAGCATTGGCTACCCATACCGAAAAATACATTTTATTGATATTGCTGCACAATCCTGTGATTATGGTATCGTAGAATATACGCGGATCGTCGTGGGCATCTACCAAAAACATGTATCCTCGAGCAGTATCGTTGAGATGTGTATGATCGCTGAACTTTTGTTGCCATGTCTCGTAATTATTAGTTACATATTTTACAAGTGCATATTGATTGTGATATACTGAATCTTTTGCCAGAAACTCATAGCCTGTTCCACTGGAAAACTCTGACTGACTGACTCTCGGATCACTTTTACTATTTCCTCCAAAGTCTTCCCTGGACAGTAACTGTCCGTCAACGGGACAGCCTGTCGGATCCGTGTTTCCACAATTTTCGGATTTCGATACCGATACTTTATATCGCGGAGAGGTAAAACGTGCATTCTTATATCCCGCTTCGACATAAAAGGTTTGTATATCAGTGTTGTTCTTAGTAAGGACTATTGTATCTTTCGTCCATAATGGACTGCCGCCTGTGGAATCGCTGTACCAGTAGTATTGGACGTCGAGTATGTTGTTCATTCCAATTGCAATTTGTGCATCGGGACATGCTACATTATACAGCGATAAGGGTTTCGATACAATAAAATATACTGTTGCCTTGACAGACTCATTGCCAGGACAATTAATTTCATATACAACTTTATCGACGCCATACCAGTCAGTGTGTGGCGTATATGTATATGTATTATTGGAATTTAACGTTATATTACCGTGAATCGGAGGGGTGGTTATTCCAAAAGTCGGAGGACTACAGGAGTTCATATTCGCGGGTATTATATCGAAATTAACGCTGTCGTTATACAGCAGAGCAATAGTATCGGAGGCGGTTGGCCTTTTAGGTCTCACCGTCACAGGTTTCGTTACCTTACATCCTCCCTGCGCAGAAGTAAAAATAAGATTCGTACTGCCTACTGCACTTCCTTTCATCCATCCGCCCGATATGTGAGTAACAATACTCGGATTACCACTTTCCCATGTTCCGGCTGTCGAAGCGCTGAATTGTACTTCATCATCGACACGTATTTCGGAGGGACCTGTCAGGACAATAGTACCTACAACGGTGAAAGTAGTACTCACCGATTTCGTAACGCCGAACATATCCACAACATCCATTCTGATGGTATGACTGCCCTGCGTCAGATTGGCGTTCCATGACAGTTGATTTTGTTGTAAGATTTGTTCGACGTTGTCGATATACCATCTTAGATTCAAAGGATTTTGCGCATATTCAACTGTCGCAGCAAGAGCGACAGCGCCGGAACAGAGGTGCGTTCCCGCGATTTGCCGGTAATCGATTCCATTAACCTTAAACTCCATCTTCAAATTATTCATAGAAGCTCCGGCAAGGAAATAATACGATTCATTCAAACCAAATCCTGCTAACAAAACCGACAATCCCGATGGATTGGAGAAAGTGTAAACGGTGTTAACATCTGATAAAGGATATTGTGTATAAGCATATTCCGATTGGGTAGTCCAGTAGATGTTTAAAGGATTTGAATTTAAAGTAGTTTGATCTTTCGTATTTTTGCTCGTTATAATGAGGGCGTAATGTTGGGCGTATGTTTCGCTCAGTGTCCCCGCATTGGGGATAAATGGAGCAACAGCAGTCGTCTGCCTCATCTGCTCAATAGACGGAATCCACGTAATTGCAGGACCGCCGGGATTAGGATTAGAACTATGATTAGGATTGTAATGCAATTCCGAATATGAGAGCAGATATGAACAAACGCCCACCGGGTTGTTGGAAGTTATATAACAACCTTGATTAGCATCGGTTATTTCCAGTTCCATATATTCTCCTCTGTTCAAAGAGGTAGAACCGCTTTTTATCGTAGCGCCTTGATGCTTCGTGATAGTTGTTCCGTCCTGAGACGCCACAACCCGTATCCTCAAACCATTCTGCAATTGACCGGAAAGATTAATACTTGGCACCAAAAACTCTTTACCCCACGAAGTTACCGGTACCATTTGTTGAAAGAGATTATCTGCATTGGCATACAAGCTAGTGGGAATCATAGCGCCACGATGATTAACAAAATGTGCTAAGGGTTCAGTTGATGTGACACGATATCCGGTCATATCGGAACTTGAATGTATATACCGGACTTGTCCTTTACTCAGAGTTCCACTGGTTATTAATACATCGTATTTGTTATGAACCTCATATCCCGTATTATTTTCGGTAGCGACCAGGGTCATAGCGTCTCTTTCTGCCCCGTAAGATGAACCTGTAGCTGTATATGAAATATGATAATACTCCTTTCCCAGAGTATTCGTGGGTAACACGTTAGTGGCGTCGGCAATATAACCGGATCTGAGTATTACATACACCGATATTGGTTGATTCGAAATGATATGCAACGATTTGGAAGTCGTTGCCCCCCAAACGTCATCAGGTGCAGTTGCCGTATAAACAGCTAATTTTTCGTTATCGTTCAATGGTTTTGTGTAAACATAATTTGACGTCATAGATATATTGCTTACATTTAATGCCGGATTTGACGTGAAAGTCATTGAGACGTTTGTGGAGGTTGTCGTCACAATTTTTATTGTGATTTCAACATCGTTCAAATCAACGGGTCTGTAATGACCTCTTATTTGACCGAGAGCTATCCAGAAATCAGTTCCGGATGTAGTTTGAGCGAACATACCGTTCGTCGCGAAGGCGAACAAAATCGCCAATAATATATACGTTTTAGTTAATAAACTTTTCATTATAACATCTTTTTTTAATCATACATTCATTTTGAACAAATTACCGCGTTTGTGTGTTATCTTACTACAGTTTTGCGACTGGTTTGGCAGTTTTCGAGAAATGGATGTTTCCCATTTTTCGTTCACAAATCGCCAAACGCGCCATGTCGTAACAATAACGCTCGGACATACAAATTTTAATGCCTAATTCTACGCTCCATAATCAATTATACTCGTTAAGGATTAATACACGCCTTCACTATGCGCTATAATCCTGTCGCCGAATACTTTATCCAACATTTAAGAGTGAAATAACATAAGTTCTTAACTTAGAAATTGTATTCAGCCCTATCCTATTTTTTCCGCCGCAAAAGTACAAAAAAAAATAATTAAAACAATAATTTTTAACTTATTTTTTTTACACATCCGAAATTCAATGTAACATTTTGTTGATTATATGCTGTTTAACGTATGGCACGCACGTCAAAAAAAATATGTCGCAGTTGGTAGAAATGCCCAATTTGGCGTCTCTGTCAACGGTCAGCGACCGGCAGTTATGAAAATATTGCAGTTAAGGCAATTTTTCCGACAAATCCATTCTCTTATCCATGTAGCGCCAAATGAAAGAAACAGTAAATGAGGTGTTTACTCAACACGGCGACTTGAAAAACGCATATGATATCAGTCAAAATTTTAAACAGTGGTATGCTTACAAAAATACTCCGGTATCAACCCTCAAAATAAAAGACACTTTAGATAAGTGGTACTCTATAACACTGAAAATTCCGGAACTTGACTGCGTTAAAAAAATGATGCATAAACATGAATCTGAAATTTCCTGAAAAATTTTGTGAAATTATATCGCTAATATACAGACATGTAGATTATTTTTTAGCAAAAAATGTTGAAAAAATATCAATCGTATTATTTTTTGTATTATTTTTGCAACGATTTTTAAATCGGAGTTTTTAACGGGGATTTCGGCTCCCTATAAAAATCAAAATAGACAAAATAGTTTTTAGGAGTCCCCTATTGAACATTGCAAGATAAGAGGTAAATAAATGATAATATGATAATTATAACAAAGTAATATGACTATATGACTTTTATCAACCCCATAGAAATTCTCAAACTGCAAAATTATTCGGTTTCCGAAATTGACAGTTCTGCGATTAAGAAAGCAAAGAAAAAACTCTTTGCCGATATAGATTTGTCTGATGACGGAGTGCTTGATTATAAAGGTGTTTCATTAACAAAAACCGATTGTGAAACGGCGATTGAAAAATTGGACAATACTGAATATGTGGAATTTTACTCGTATTTGGCAAACGATAACCAACCGCTCAATGATTTTCTTGTAAATGGCAATGAGCGCTTTTTTGACAAATTTATGCAGGAAAGCATTTACAAATTGCCTGAATTTGTAAATTTTATCAGTCCTTACTTTGCTCCGAGATTTGATAAGGCTTTACTAAGTAACTTTATGGAATTTGATAGATTGTCTCTTATTTCGACAGTAATAATAGAAGATATTCTGCAAACACAGCTACTGATAAATCCTACCGACATTAATATTGCTTACAAAAGTTTAAGTGTTGCTCTTACAAGTAGAATAAGTGAAACGGAACAAATTGCACAAAAAATAAAAGATGAAACTTCGGATTATGACGACGATAACATTGATGAAGTAGTAGATTTAATAACTGATTTGTTTCCAGCAGATTTTCTTAACCTTTTGCCTGCATATTTTCAAAGTCAAATCAATAAGATTGCTGCTGCAATCAATCAACTGCAACTTGCCATTTGGGATAATCTACACAACCCTTCTGTTTGCAGGCAACTTTTGGAACATTTGCTTGCATTAAATATCGAAAGCGTTAGCAAACAAACATTTGAGAACAATTACCAAATCGTTAAAAAAGCAGACGAAAAAATCAAATCAAAAGTAAAAGTACAACAGTACATTGACAAACTGCTCGAACTTCTCAATTTTTTTGAAAACAAAGCAAAAACGATTGCCAATGCAAAAGAACTGATATATCAGGCAAACACACACCTGTTTAATATTAAAGCCATTTCGCAGGACGATGATAGCATATACATAAGTTTATCTACTCGGGTTGCTTTCATTGCTCAAAATTTTGTCATAGAAGAAGTTAATAAAGCGCAATCTTCAAATGATCAATTTGACAGTATATTCGGTTTCACAACCTTGAAAAGCACACTTAAAAATGCGTGGGAAGTAACACAACTGATTGGCTCATTGGAAATGCAAAGTGATTTCATAGAAAATCGTTACAATCCAAACAGAAACACATTACGAGATATTTGCAGTAAATTAAGTGTAGCAACACCCGAAACAACTTTTGCTAGAATACCGCAATGCAACTTTGTAATTCTTGACAGCACAATTACTCATACCGGTAAAGAGGGAAAATCGTTACCGATAACAACTCCTTTTATTCGTGGCAATATAAGATATATTGGGCTAAATTTGAAAATTGAAGCGTTTGGTAATCAATCTGTAAAGTTTAATTTGAAGTATATACAGCCCAATGGAACAGTAAAAACAGGAACTTCGTCGCCTGAGGGATTTTCTTTTGCAGAAGACAAAATAATAAATGCCAATACAAAACTAATCCGTTTGTCGGGTTGGGGAAATGCTGAAAAAAGCACTTACGATGTTGGTACGCATTATATTGAAGTTTGGATTGAGGGCTGTATGGTTTATCGCAAATCGTTTGTGGTAGATTGGTCGCAAGCGGAAAAAATCGAAAATGCCAAACGCAAGGCAGAAAGACGAGATACTTTGAAACAAAAGCAGAATGTGAGAAATTATTGGACGAAAATGGTAATGATTACGAGAGAAAATCGTTTAACGATATTGTCGTACAAGAAAAAGCATTTTTTGCGACCAACAGTCCGATTAAAATTCAGGAAAATCAGACGAATTGCACAATATTATTGGGCAAATCCGCTGGCGCACACCTAAATTTTTGTTAGGCATTTTTGCGTGGTTATTGCAGGAACAGCCAAAAATGAACGACCAAATCCAAGCCAAAAGTTTAATAGAAGCAGGACATTTTGCTACCAACAGTAAAAATTGGGAACGCCTGCGCGAAGTCAATTTTGGTTTAATGGATTTG
>JAISXV010000221.1 GCA_031270335.1 Prevotellaceae bacterium
TCCGAAATTACGGACATTTCTGTTTCGCATAGTGAAAAAACGCCCGTTGCCCAGTATAACGCCGATTGCATTATTTCCTTCTTTCAATTGCGAAGTGACATCGAAAGTGTTGTATTTGACAACTTTCGAGTAGTCGGTAGGCGTGGGCGACAAAACCTGTTCGCCAATACGTCCGGCGTTGATATATGCCTCGTAAAGTCCTAATCCTGAAATATACAGAACGGCTTTTTCCACTTTTTTCGCGACATTGAACTCTTTACGGAAATAACGTGCGGCAAGTCGGGTTCTCTGTTCTTTAACCACATCTTTTTCCGAGATTGTGTCCAATCCCGTCCATTTAGCCTGCCAGTCGGATTTGTCGGTCAAACCCATTGACCATGAAGCCGGTTTGCTCCATTTCGATTCGCCTTTGTTCGTTTTGACTTTTACTTTCCAATAGTATTCCGTACGGCTGCTCAACGGCTCTCCTTCGTACGTAACGTAAACCGAATTGTCGGACTTCACCTTGCTATCCCACATATCGCCTTCATCGTTATTAAGTTTTTCTAACGACGACGACACAAGTATCCTGTACAATTTCTGTCGGACGTCACGTCCCTCCGACACTGTTTCCCAACTCAATCGTGGAGCGGAAACATCTATTACAGGATTATCAAGGTTCTCACAACGAAGATTTACCGCCTCAACCGAAACCTTTTCCATGCAAGCAATCAATGTACTTGCAAAACAACATAACATTACAATTTTTTTCATGGTATCTATATTTTAATTTATATATCAATTAAATTTAATTGTCCATTCTACGATTTCGCCTTTTTCATGAAGCAAGATCAATTCGAGCAGGTCGTTTTTTTCATTGAGAGAAGCGAATCCTTTTTTCGATTCGGCGTTTTGATATTTCAGATTATTTGGGGCGATAATTATCGTCATTGGCTCATTTTCGACGAGTTGCGCCTTACCTTTCAATGTTTTGGCGGCGGCGTCCCATTCGACGTCCGACAGTTCGATGTAGCCTTGCAATAAATGCCGGTCGGTGGACAATATCTGCGGATAATCTTTCACTGCCCGGACAGACATCATACGAGCCTCGCCCGGACGCAATTCCTGAATCAGTTTGTCTGTCCCCTGCAATTTGCCGATAAATCGGTTGTTCCAGAAGTCGTAAACATAATACGATTGTTTCGCAGAAAGTTCCAGACCGCCATGAATGGCTTTGTCCGACAATCCGGCGGATATTGTATCGGGACTGTTGTCGTTTTGATTATAGAACACAACCTGTTGCCAGTCGTCGTTAATACGGAAACTGTAAATGCCCGGATATTTTTTCAGCAGCATGTCCACCGGACGCGCCGTTAAAGTCGAAGAATGATAAGGGAAAATTCTTGACAAAGCGAAAATATGTTCCGTATCCAGCGTCGAAAAACTGTTTGCCAGCAACAGTCGCGAACCCGCTGTATAACTCATTGTAAGCAATTTATGCAACCCGTCTTTGTTGTTGGGATTGGCTTTGAGAAGATTTTTGGCGTCCATATCGTATCCCACGACTACACGGTTTTTGTACCATCGCAAGCCGCCGCGCGAAATCATTTCGGGCGTGACAATGTCGGTGTCGCCCCAGATTCGCTGCGACGAAACGATGTTCAGCGAAATATCGGAACCGATGGATAAATTCCGCTCGTGCAGATAAGCGTCTTTCCCCAGACCATCGCGTGCAAACTGGAAAACACGCCTGTAAGCCGCTCCTGCTGTGGAATATTTGTCGTCCAATCCGCCGAAAAGCGCCCAGCCGGTGCATGGATAGTCGTACATTAACCCGCGTACTCCGCCATCATTAAGGTTTTTGTACACATCGCGAATATGAGCGGAAAAGTCAACATCGGTGAAATCGTAAGTAGTGTATCCACGGTTGAGATTGTCCCAATCCCAATTGTGCATCAACATACCGGTCGGATGAAACGGTTCATTAAACTGCATGTGAGAAGGATATTTTTCGACATAATCTTCGGAACGAATACCGGTTTGGAAATACATCAATGGAATACCTCCCAAATCGGTTACCGCCTGCGCCCACTTTTTCGTTGTTTCATAAGGCGGACAATAATGAGCGTTTTGGAGTTCATCGTGTTTTTGCCATTCGCCGCCTCCGTGCATTTGCCAATGTTCGTCATCCCACCAGCCGTTTTCGTTGTTTACGTCATAGCAGTCAGGCACCAGACGTATTGCCATGGTTGTATATTTTAGCCAGCCGCTATCCTTCACACGACGCATCTCTTCCACAGCGCCTTTGCTGTCGTTAGCGCCCAATTTCCCGCCATATTCCTTTTTCATGGCATACCACAGGCAGATAGTCGGGAAATAGTAATAGTTCGGATGTGCATTTTGCATTACCGACAACGTTTTGCCATAAGTCTCCAGCGAAAGGAAAGGGTCGTTCGTTACGCAATCGAGATAAAACCGGTCGTCGTCGGAAAGATAGCGAGTGTGCGGATCGAGCCGTTTTCCGATCGCATCGTCGGCGTAGAGGTACAGCGACGGATTGTTCGATATGGTTTTCACAGGTTTGGGTTGATTCAGCGGCGTCGCGGGAGGCGTCACTTCGCCGAGTTGTACCGATTTGTTAAACTCCCGATAGGTGATGCCACCCAGAACGATGGAATGATGTTCGTCTTCATCCCCGAAAAACAACAGCATATTGTTCCGGCAATGTATGGCGGGTTTATCACGGACGACGGTAGATTCGGCGCCTCCGTTGCCGTCAAGAATACGCAAGTTTTTTGTGATATCCTTGCCTTTAAACAATTTTGCTCCTGCGAGCGGCGCTATCTTTTTAATGATAAGCGTGTCGTCCGAAATATTGTCAAGTCCTGCCGACAGAATCAAATAAGATTCATCGTTTTGCAGGGAAAATTGAAGCAGTATTTTTTTATTTCCGGCGTCCGTACATTCAATAAGCAGAGATTTTCCGTTGTCATTCCGGACGACGCTATATGTACGGACAAGCAAATCGGTTGTTTTCCAATCGTTTACCTGAGCGTAAGCGCTGTCGATACAGAGGATTTTGTCCTGCTTGTTAAATATTTGATAATAACCGGTCCGAAGGTCAAAATCTATTCTTGTCTGCGAGTTTTGCAACGATGCGATTTTGTCTTTTTCGGAACATGATACGGCAAATGCCATGCCCAAAAATAGTGTAATAAATCTGTTCATTGTTATTTGTTTTAATTTTTATTATTAACTTTATTTTCTTACTTTTATCTGTTATTTTGTTATCAAAAATCTAATACAAATGTAATACTTTTTATTCTATATAAATAAAATTCATTTTCAATTTCGGAGACTTTATGTTTGCAATATCACAGATATTATCACAACAGTTTCACGGGTCCCAACATGCCCGCCGGCGCCCATTGCTGGTATTGAGTCCATACGTATCCCGCTTTGTTTTCGGGCGTCGATTTCAGGAAATTACCCTGCGTAGTGGTAATCTTTATCCTGAGCGTTTTTCCTCCCGCATTGTCCGGCAGACGATACAGATGCCGTCCGTACCAGTGATTGCCGAGGTTCGTTTCGTCGAGCATCACTTCGGAAACGCCGTGTACTTTTCCCAAATCAAGCCAGTGATATTGCGAGATATTGTCCGGCAAACGTTTTTCGTAATACAGACGTCCGGCGAACGAGCGTGTCGTTTCATCGTCTTTAAGGTCGAACAGAGCGTTGATATTTCGTTGCCGTTCGGTTCCGTTGACATGTTCCATTCTCAACAGCCATCCATTGAGTTCTGCGCCTGCCGTTTCGGGAGGCTGAGCGGGTAAAGTTACGTCACGAACGCCGGATGTGTCGAAAACAATCAGTTGCGATGCGGCAGGCGAAAGATCAACAGTCAGCGTGTCGCCCGAAACCGACGGATACAGATAGCGTTCGCCCGTTTCGGCGTCCCAGAGCCAGGGCGTTCCCTTCGATTCGGGAAACGAAACATGTAGCGTAATCCGCTCGTCGGGACTGCAATTGCTGACAAAGAAAATGTCTTTTCCGGCAGCCTGCTGACGTATCTGGCTGACAAACTCACTCGGACGGTCGATCTTCATGTAAGGCGTGACGCCGCATTGCTGTTGAACGCCTGCAAACCATGCAACGATATCTTTTTCAGGCGGCGCCACCGTGAAAATCCGCGAAGGATATGCCTTTTTCATCGACGCTATGGTCGTAGCAACCTGACGGTCATTCTTTTTGTGATTTTTCAGACCCTGCGACTTGTGCGGTTCTTTGCCGACAAATATCAGTTTACCGCCATTCCTGACAAAAGTGGACAATGCTTTGGCGGTTGCCGGCGTCATCGATTCTACTTCGAGCAGAATGAGCGTATGATATTTGCGGTTGCCATATTTCAGAAATCCGTTTTCCGAAACGCTTTTGACGATGATTTCCTCGCTGGTATAGTCGCAGCCGTTGCCATTGCGGTGAATGCCTTCCCACACCTTGTATTGATATGAAGGATACCATCGTTCGGGAAACGGGTCGCGTTGCGGACCGTAAATCGTCCACATATCCGCTAACGGGTGCAGCACGGCGATATCGGCGTATGGTTCGGTTTCCTGCAACAGCGCCGAAAGTCGCGTTTTGTAGGCGGCAAACTGTTTGAAATATTCCCACCAGGTATTTCGTTCATCGAAAAACGTGCCATATCTGACCCATCCGGGATAAGGCGCCGTCAGCGGGGAATAGTTGTAGCCGCACAGTATCGAATGTGTAACGCCGGAAAGATTGCTCTGGTCGCAAACAATCTTAACCTTCTCCAGAGTTACGTTGAACGTCGTGTGGATATCGGTTACTTCTTCACAACTGACTATCTTTTTGCCGGACAGTCTCGCCGCAGAAGCCACAAATTTGTTGACGGGCGTATAAGCGTTGGGGGTATCGGGATGTCCCGTCCAGGTTTCACATTCGGGAATGTCGATGTCCATGGAAGCGTGCAGGGGATGAAATTCGTTTCCGTAAGTTTGTACCCGCGACAGGAATCCGTGTTTGTTGCACCATTCCGTGTAGGTGAGCAGGAAACGTTCGCGAATCAATTCCATACAGGTAACGGTAAAATCATAGCGGGCGCGCGAAACCTCCTCTTTCGCTTCACCTGAGAGTTGAGTGATTTCAGTTCCTTTGATGGCATGTCCCATACCGCCGACTTTGAAAAGGATAAACGGCAGGTACGGTTTAATGTCATATCCGCGGCGGCGTTTAAATTCGTCGAGATAACCGGGACCCCAGTTTGCGCCTTCGAGTTCCATGCTGTCGCAGAAGATGGAGCGGAAACTCTTTAATCCCTTCAGTTCGGGGAACAGGGCGTCCGACATACGGTTGAGGTAGCGCAGTGTAGCGTCTTTGTCGTAATGATTCAACACGGGTCCGCCCGCGCCGACCGTTCCCTGTATTACGCTCTGAAAACCTGTAACTTTAACTATTGCATACAGGATATATTCTCCTTCGGGAACCTGTATTTTGAGCGTCTCCTGCGTCTTGTCGAACGGTAGCCATTGCGGTTGAGCGAATGTGTCCATCTGTAGCGGAGCAAGACAGAGAAATTCGATTTCGCTGTCGCCCTGTCCGCGGGAAGATATTTGAGGCGCCGCTTCTTTCAACAATCCGGCTGTTTCGATACTGACAACGCCCGTACCCTGGACTTTGCGACTGGCAATGGTAATCAGTTGCGAACGTTCGTCGCCTTCGAGAAATTCGGCGCCAAAGGGCCAGCCCGAACCGACGATGATATCGCAGACAAGTCCGCGTTCTTCGGCTCCCTTCAATGTAATCTTCACCATCTCTATCCATTCGGGACTGAGCCATGGCAACGAGGGTATTGCCAAATCGTCGGCTACCGGAAACTTAATCGGATTGATTTCCACTCCTCCGATACCAGCGTCTTTCAGGACGTCCAGTTCGCGAAGCAGTTCCGAAGCTGTTACCTTGTCGCCGTTCCACCACCAGCGGACAAAGGGCTTCGCTGTAACCGGAGGATCGCAAAACAGCGAATACAACTCGTCGCCGTTTTCCTGATTTGCACTGTTGATATCCGAAAACGAAAACGGATACATGCGCATAACCGGCAATCCGGCTGTAAGAATCATTCCCGACTTGATGAACTTGCGCCGGGAAACAGAATTATTTTTATTCGAACTTTTCATATTTTGTAAATTATTAAATTTCAATTTTATATCTTTTTACAAAATTTTCGTATTGAAATCAGCGTCAAAGTTAAATAATGTATTGGGAGTGCGCAAATTTTTTATGCAAATATTTTGCAGTTATTAGATTAGATTAGATTAGATTAGGTTTGTATAGAATCAATCGACACACCCGTATATAAATTTATTATTGTTTCCAGAGTAAATCTTTCCACTCGTAATCATCCTGTGGATGTCTTCTGTTTTATCCACATACAAACATTTTCTTTTGCGTAACTGTTCGAATGACTGTGTATCTAATTGTTAACTAGTTCATGACTTATTGCGTTTTAGACTGTTTTACAATTGCAAATTTCAACGCAAAGATAATCGTTCATCGTTCATCATTCATCGTTCATCGTTCATAACTTGTAATTTTAAATAAAGATAAAAGTATATTCATAATTTGTAATATTTCCCGCTACTTTAACATCTGTAATTTTGACGGTGTAAGTAGTATTTTTTGTAAGTCCGTACACTTTCCATTGCAGGTTGTTTGGCAGTCCGTAATTGTTATTATCGTAACTGACACTACCTTCCACTATTTCCAATGTATAAGATCCCACACAGACTCTAATCGTAGCCTGAGAAAAATCGACTACATCATTGTTTGATTTATCATTTTTGTCATAAAGCACCGAAAAACTCAGGAATGACTCCGGATTAAAGAATTTGGCATTATAAACTCCTTGAGGATATGCAATATATTGTATTTGATGTTTACCAAGATCTGGTCGATATCCGTTGGTCACTAATATCGCTGAAGACACGTGTTTAGATTCGTCACTTGTCAATGTTCCTATGATTCGACCGAATGTGATGGATTTCAGGAATGGGTCTAATATACGTCTGCGGCAATTGATATTTTCGGAATTTAATTCTGTCATCCAATCACTTACATGGATCTCGGATGTTGGCCATTTCGAAGCGGTGCTTATCCACAAACTGTAATTTCCATTACGATATTCCTGATTTGCAATTTCGGAAAAATAAAAATTTGCTTTATTTAACGTGCCGGCAGTATCAATTTCTGCAACACCAATCAAAGCTGCTTCTTGAGCGAGCCTGTCATTTCTGCTATCATATTCGACAACAGGCAAATTATGTGTTACACGCACATTGTTTACATAGCCCAATACATTTTGTTTTTCAAAATTCGACAAAGATCCTGCCATACCTCTGGGTATATTTGGTACGATTTCGTATAAAGGGTCTGCTTCAAATTCAGTTTCGTTTGTGCAAGACTCAAGAAATAAACACATAAAAAGTGAACATGTAATAAATAATACTAGCAATAGTTTTAAAGTTTTCATGATACATTTATTTTTTATTAATTTATTAATTTACTGATTGTTAATTGTTAATTGTTAATTGTTAATTGTTAATTGTTAATTGTTAATTGTTAATTGTTAATTGTTAATTGTTAATTGTTAATTGTTAATTGTTAATTGTTAATTGTTAATTGTT
>JAISXV010000103.1 GCA_031270335.1 Prevotellaceae bacterium
CCGCAGGCTCTTGTCGATAAGATTAAATCGCTCAAAAACTACGAACATCGCGTACTTTACTACGGTCCGTTGAAAAAAGAACAGATTGTGGAGATTATCAATCAGAAACATGCTGTTGCCGACAAGTTGCAACCTGTTCCCGAAGCCGTCAAATTTGTTGAACAGGAAACAAACGAAAATAAGGTGTATCTGGCTCATTATGATGCAAAACAGATTTATTTCTCAATGATATCGAAGGGCGAAACGGGTTACAACAAGGCGATTGAACCCGACCGTCAGTTGTATAACAACTATTTCGGCGGCGGAATGAACGGGATTGTGTTTCAGGAGATGCGCGAAGCAAGGGGTCTGGCTTACAGCGCCGGAGCCTCGTATTCGTCGCCCGGAAAGCCCGACAGGTCGTACTATCTGACTACCATGATTGCTACGCAAACGGACAAACTCGCCGATGCAAACGCAGCATTCCTCGAAATATTGAACAACATGCCCGAATCGGAAAAGGCTTTCGGACTGGCGAAGGAGAGTATTCTGTCGAACATCCGCACTGCAAGGACGTTGCGTGAAGCCGTATTCTGGAGTTATCTTAGCGCGAAAGAGTTCGGTTATGATTACGATTCGCGGAAAGATGTTTTCGAAAAGGTGAAGGATATGACTTTGGCGAATGTCAAGGCGTTTCAGGAGAAATATGTCAAAAACCGCTCTTATACTTATTGTATATTAGGCGATACGAACGATATGGATATGAATTATCTGAACAGTCTGGGAAAAGTACAGAAACTGACACAGGAAGAAATTTTTGGATATTAAATTAAAAATAAATTAAACTAAATTAAATGGGTAAAAAAGCTGTAATTGTGGTAGATATGCTAAACGATTTTGTGACCGGCGCTCTTGGTTGCGATCGTGGACGGGCAATTGTTCCGGCGCTTCAGAAGTTAGTGTATGCTGCCCGTGAAAATGATGTATATGTCGTGTATGCAAACGACTGTCACATCAAAGGCGTCGATGCCGAACTGAAACTTTGGGGCGACCACGCTATCAAAGGTACGTACGGCGCAGAGGTTATCGACGAACTGAAACCGGATGAAAAAGATTTCGTTGTGCCTAAAAGAAGGTACAGCGGATTTTTTCAAACCGACTTGCATCTGTTGCTGCGTGAACTCGACGTCGATACGGTTATCGTAACGGGTCTCCACACGCACATGTGTGTAAGACACACGTCGGCAGATGCTTACTGTTGGGGTTTCAACATCGTCGTGCCAAAGGACGCTACCGATTCGTTTACGGAAGAAGACTATAACATCGGGATCAAATACCTGAAAGAAGTCTATGGCGCTGAAATTACGACCGTCGATGAACTGATCAATTCGTTTACGAATAAATAAGTTTCATTGCAAAAAAAAACAAAACTGCGCCCGCGATTTTTGAAGTCGCGGGCGCGTTTTATTTGTTTCTCAATTTTTGATTATCTTTGCCCCTCGAATTTTAAAGTAAAATGGTATGATGGCTTCGAATGTGGTAATATTTTCGGGTTCGTTCAATCCAATACATATTGGTCATTTGGCGATAGCTAATTATGTCGTCGAATTTACCGGCGCCAACGAATTTTTATTTGTTGTGAGTCCGCATAATCCTTTTAAGTCTAAAAGCGAACTTGCCGGTTTTCATCATCGGCTGAATATGGTGAAGATTGCTTTCGAAGGACTTGATTTGCCGATCGCGGTGAGCGATATCGAAAACACTCTGCCGCAACCATCTTACACTATCAACACTCTCAACGCTCTTTCGGAAAAATATCCCGGCAAAAACTGGTCGTTGCTAATTGGCGCTGATAATCTTGTCAATTTTCACCTCTGGAAAGATTCTGCGAAAATTATCGAACAGCATCGTTTACTGGTATATCCGCGTGCCGGATTCGACTATAACGACGAATTTTACGAAAAAAATAATGCTGTGAAATTAAACGCTCCGATAATGGAAATATCTTCGACATTTATACGCAACAATATTTCCAAAGGTCATAACCTCAAGGCGCTACTCCCTAATGGCGTGTACGAATATATCCACGAACACGGACTTTATCTTGTCAATTGAGCATTTTCATGTACTTTTCCACAAAATCCAGTACGTATTTATTGTCTGTTTTTTGCCGGCAACGATGGTATGCGAAAATCCGTATTTACCGAAAATCTCGCAAATATCTTTTGTTGAGAAAAAGTTGAGACGGTTATTTGTCTTGTTGAATTTGAAGATTTTAGTAGATAGAAACTCTGTTATTTTGTTGAAGTTATGACTGCCGGAGTCGGCGTCACGGATGATGATTTTGCCGTTCGGATTCAGTTTTCCCGATATTTGGCGTGCGATGTTTGCTATGTCGTCCGGTTTTACGTAATGTAGCACATCGCTGAATATAAAACAGTCAGCCTGTTCGAAATCATACTTTGTGATATCGGCATGTTCGAAATTCACTTTGCTTGTTTTGATGTAGCAATTGGCGGCGAGGGTAATCTTGTCTTCGTCGTAATCGATGGCAGTGATTGTTCTACCGGCTGATTTCATGGACAATATGTACGACAAAAAACCGTAACCGCAGCCGGCGTCCACGATTTTTCCTTTCGACGGAACAAATTTGTCGAAATCGCAGTAAGCGTCTTCTATTTTCAGTTTTATCCGCAGATACCACTCTAACACAGGACCTTTGTACATAAACGCATCCTGCAGTTTTCGGATACAGTATCGCGAATTAGTCGCCTCCTCGCCCAATTTCGGATATTCGCGCCTGTAGAACGCTGCTATTTCTTTGGTTCGTTCCCTGTAACCGTCTCCAAACAGTTTATTATCAGGAGAAATCCTGTCGAAAAACTTCAACGTAATCTGATTGGGATATACGGTGAAACAGCCTTTGTGCAGAGTTTCGTAATTGTTTTGCAACATAATCGGAAGAATGTCAACGCCAAGCTGTTCTGCCAGAAAAAACGCTCCTTTGTGGAAACGTTTGATTTCCGAATTGTCGCTTCGTGCGCCTTCGGGAAAAATCATTATCGAATATCCATCGTTCAATGTATTGCGATAAATATCAGGCAAATCCATCCCGCCCGACAAAGAATGAAATCCGGCAAATCTCACAAACAGACCCATGACCGGCGAATTCCAAACCCAGTCCTTCACCACAAACACGATTTTCGGCGACAAGGCAAGTATTTGCAGTATATCAATCATTGACTGATGATTAGAGATGATTATCGCAGGTTTTTTCAACGTCTCATTATGCGGGTTGATTGTGATTTTCTTTACCGTAAACGACAGTAAAATAATGCTTTTAGCCAGAAAATGAATACAATACAGCAATATTGCCCGTTTTTTCTTCCGGCTTGCAGGAAGAATATGGATAATCATGCTGATAACCGAAAGCGTCAAACATCCCGCAACAAAATAAGTGAAGAAAAACAGACTGTTAGCTACCGTAAGGAGACTTATCGGCGGATGACCTTTCGAAACGGGCTTTGCGATTAATATCCGGAACAAAAACGGCTGCAATGTCTGCGAAATAAACAGTACCGACAATATTCCGAGAATCGAAATACTTGCTAACGAATATATTGCCGGATGTTTTGCGAACAATAAGGCTCCAAAACCTGTCAATCCCGTTAATCCTGAGATAATTATGCTCATCCGGACTACTGAGGCATGAGTTTCGCTCTTTTTGTACGACTTGAGGCAACCGTCGGTGGTGAAGATACAGAAATCGTCGCCAAGTCCGAAAATAAACGTTGACAGTATGATATTTACGATGTTGAACTTGATGCCAAACAAGCCCATTATCCCCAATATCCAGATCCACGAAACAAGCATGGGGAGAAAAGTGATAAGCGTCAATTCTATACGTCCGTATGAGAGCAAAATCGCCAAAAATACCAGTAACGAAGTGTAAAACGTAATCGTATTGAAATCATTGCCCACCGAATCCACCAAATTCTCCGTTATCAACTGTTTGTTAAAGACTTTGGCATGTCCGCTTTTGTTGATGACGCCGGCAATTTCGTTGACGTCTTCCGGCGAGGCTATTACTTTTGAAATCAGAGTACTGATGAGGCTGTCGGAATAAAAGTAATCTTTTCCAAAAACCTCAATGAGCGAGGCATAATCTTCGTCGGGAATTATATCCGCTTTGCCTTCGAGAGTTGCAAAAAAACTGTCGAAAGAATCAATATTCAGTTCTTTCGCTGTAAATACCTGTTTGATAGATTCTTTTTCGTGTGTTCGTGAGTTGTTTTTCCAGTAGTTGTTCCATTTATCCGCTCTTTCCTGCTGTATATATTTTGGCGGAACAGCCTTTGCCACACCAATATACTCGCAACGGTATCCTGCCGACGAAAGACTGTCGGACAAAAGAAATGTTTTGTACGAATTGCTAAGCGCTTCTTCGGGCGTATCTCCCTTTGACACAATCAATATGCTGTTTTTTGTCGCCAGAATATCGTTAAATTGCCGTTCTGCTTCCCTCGCAGTTTTCGACATGTAGTTCAACTTGTTTAAATCGCTCTCATACTCAACGTTAAAGGAAAAATACAGCAACGCCGGAGTGAGCGCGGCGATAATAATTAAAGGTACGGGCTTTTTGTCTAACGGATAGACGCTTAGCTTCTCGAAAAACCTGCGCGTTCTGTTTGTCTTTTTCGAATCGGGAATTTTTCCGAACAGATGCGGCAAAAATATCAACGAAAACAGCGCAGCGCCAATAAGACAGAACGCTCCGAAAAGTCCGAAATCCTTCAACAGCGGCGAACCTGTAAACGTCAGACACAGAAACCCTCCGACAGTCGTCAGGCTGCCGACGGTCATCGGAAAAACCATTGATTTTATCGTTTTCTCTACATTTCGGTTATGTATGTAGTGAGTGAAAAAATGTATCGGATAATTCACCGCAATACCCAGAATGACAGCGCCCGAGCCAATTGCAATCAACGACAGCGAGGTCTCGAAAAGACTGACCATTGCCAACGAAAACAAAGCGGCAAACGACACTGTCGCTACAATCAGCAAAGGCAGTCGCTTTTTCCCGAATATCGAAATCAACAACAAGAGTATCACCGCTATAACTACGGTCAAAGTTACGTAAATGTCTTTCTGCACCTGTACCGAGTTTCCAACGGCAACAAGCGGAGCGCCAAAGTATTGCACTCTGTAATCTTTGTATTTTTCGAAACCTGCGACAGCATTGTTGAAATCGCCGGTTATCCTGTCCAAAATCTTAATCAAGACTGCGTTGTTTTTCGTTTCGCCGTATTTGTTCTTGGGAATCATCATGATAATGAGATTCTTTTCGTCGCCTGAGAAAAAATATCCGTCGATTGTGATTAAAGTCGAAGCTGTCTGCATCTCTTTCATTTTCAGCAAATGGTTGAAAGTGAAACCGGCGGGGTCGTACAGCAGTCCTTCACGTGCGAAAGTCCCTCCGGGAGTGGACATTGTACGTATATATCCGCTCAAGACCGAATCTAACCTCTCCGCAGGAATCAACACCTCGTCACCGTATTTTTCGGCGCCGATAAACATGGGAAAATTCTGGGCTATAATGGAATAGACCTTGACGAAATCGTCCTGCGACAGGTTCGTTCTCACTTCGCTGAGCAATTCGCCGCATCCGGTTTTGATTACTTCGGTCAAAGTGTCGGCAATAGCCATAAGTACTTCTTTATCAGATTCGCCGGTCTCGGAATATATTCGCAATATCAGTTGCTCGGTGGACTTCGTTTTGTTGAGAAGCGAAGTAAGTTCTTCTGTTTCAGCATCTGTATTCAACATCTCCGAAATATCTTCTTCAAAAGATATTCCCGACGCTAAAACGGCGCATAAAGCTATGACCGACAGCAGAAAAACGTTTCTTACTTTCGGATATTCAGCGAAATACCTGTAAATATTAGCAAATACATTCTCCATTTTTTTTCCTGCATTGCAACAAAGTATGTCCGACGCCTGTGTCGTCAATACTTTTTTCGACAGACAATCCCGCTTTGTCTATCAGTTCATAGAAAACATCAGAGGTGTACATCCGGCTGTTTCCATTGGCTATTGCAGTGAAATACAGCGAAGTCATAATCAGGCAAAATGCCGAAGTTTCGAAACGTTGCCTGTCCCAGAAAGGCTCAAGAATGAAGACGCTAGTATCTTCGTTCATCGCTTTAACACAGCGATTTAATATCGAAACGATTTCATTTTCGGAAAAACAGTCAAGGAACTGGCTGAGCCAGATGGCGTCGTATCCTTTCGGAAGAGAATTGCGTTCGTCTAACAGATTGGTTTCCACGAAAGTTATACGTTGCAGGAGATTTTTCTCTGCTGCGTTTTGTTTCGCCATTTCAAGCTGTCCGGGAAGGTCAGCGATTGCTACATGCACTTCCTGATTGTGTTGCAGACACTTACAAGCAAATTTGCCGGTATTTCCGCCTATGTCCAGTATTTTTTTGGGCTGAATTTCAAATACATGTTTCAGACACTGGTCAAAAGCGACGTCTGAATAGTAATGGTCAAAAGCGAACCAGCTTGTGCGTACATTTTCAGGAAGTTGCGATAGACCTTCGTACACCGTATTCCACTCTCCGAACGTCTTCAATCCTTCCGGTTTTCCTGTGCGGACAGATTCTTCGAGACGAAACATTCCGTTGTAACACACATCATTAACAAAATCCGTATTTGCAACCGTAAAATCGTTGTGCATGAAAAAATAAGCGGTTTTGGTGAGGAAAAACTTTTCGTCGTCACGGTATAACAATCCAATTGCCAGACCCGCCTCGCAAAGCACTCTGACGCCATATTCCGACAATTGTGTTCCTGTTGCAATATCGCTTAACGACAGTCCCTTACCTTTCTCTTTTTCGATTAAATCAAGTATTCCAAGATTTTTCAACGCCCTCGACGCCTGAAAAATAACGGGAGCAAACGCAATCCAGTTTGCCTGCCGTACAGCCTCAATAGCCTTTAACGAATCGTTGTTATAATAGTCCATATCAATATATTACCGTTTTTCGAAACATACCGCCGCATTACACCCGCCGAATCCCGACATGGTTTTGATGAAACGAGTCATTTCCCTGTTCTCTAATTTAGTCTGTATGTTGAGTTTACTACTTGTTCCGCAATCGCTGTAACCGAGCGAAGGTATCAGAATGTTATTGACGAGGCTTTCGATACAAATCACTGATTCCATGACGCCTGCCGCTCCCAAAGTGTGTCCGGCATATTGTTTGAGGCTGTGAACAGGAATGTCTGAAACGCCTGCTTCGGCAAACGCCTTGCTTTCCATTTCGTCGTTGTATATCGTCGCCGTGCCATGCGCCGAAAGAAAATCGAATGTGTTGCTATCTGCCTCATTGACAGCTTTCTTTATTGCTTCGGCAAGTTCTTCACCTGTACGCGAAGGTCCGGATATGTGGTTGGCGTCGTTTGTCGTCGCTCCTCCCGTCAGATATATTTTGTTGTGATTAAAGTGATTATCGCTGTTTCTCCGCAAGACGACGGCGGCAGCGCCTTCGCCGAGATTGATTCCGTTTCGTGCCTTGTCGAAAGGACGGCATAGCTGGTCGCTAAGCGCAAACAGCGAATTAAATCCCGACAGGACAAAATCGTTGACCGTGTCGGCTCCAATAATTACCGCATAATCATAGTCTTGCGCTTCCAAAAACCTTTTACCCGCAATCATCGCCGACAGTCCCGACACACAAGCGTTTGAGACGATATAAAACGGCGGCTTTTTTCCTGCAATATTCCCGTACTCAGTTGATAATTTGTCGATTACTTTCTTTACCGACAGATGGATATTCAAGTTGGCGGCGGAGGGATTTGTTTCAATCTCTTCGATTCCGCCTTTTGTGGTTGCGACAATAACCAAAACTTTGTCGTTGAATGAGATACCGGATTTTTCCAGAACTTCTTTTCCCGCGCTCCAGATTAAACGCTCAAACCTGTTCCAGCCTTCAAACGGACATAACATTTTCAGCCTGTTGTTCTGTTCTTCCGAAAAATAAGCGGCATAAACAGGATGTTCCAAAAAATCTTTCCGGAGTTCCTTCAAGCCCGATTTTCCTTCGACAATGGAATCAAAGACGTCTTTAGCCGAAAAACCCAAAGGATGAATGATGGTATATGATTCTATTTCAGGCGACATGTTCGAAAAACCTTATTCTGCCGTTTCCATCCGGTTTAACGAATCAATCATTCTCTCCAGACTTGAAAACCAGTGATTAATGTCAATTTCATATACCGATTTTATTTTAGCCTTGTTCAGGACTCCATATTTCGGACGTTTTGCGGGAGTAGGATAATCGCTTGTTTCTATGGGATATATCTTACATTCCAATTCGTTCAGTTTCATTATTGCGCAAGCGAAATCGTACCAGCTGCAAACTCCTTCGTTGCTGTAATGGAAAATCCCGGCGACAAATTTTTTTTCACCCGAATTAATTTTGCCTGCAATCGCAAGTATTGCCGACGCCAAATCTTCTGCATACGTGGGAGTTCCGACCTGATCGAAAACTACGTCGAGCGATTTGCGCTCCTGACCCAACCGTATCATCGTCTTGACGAAATTGTTCCCGAATGTTGAATACAGCCACGAAGTCCTTATAACCAAAGATTTGGGATAACTTAACGCTTCGAGTTCGGCAGCTGCCTTACTTTTTCCGTATTCCGACTGCGGAGCGACCAAATCGCGTTCTACGTAAGGCGTCGGCGATTTCCCGTCGAAAACGTAATCGGTGGATATCTGAATCAGGTACGAATCGTGTAACGAACACGATATCACCAGATTCTTCACTGCATCGACGTTGATTTTCCACGCAAGCCGTTTCTCCGATTCTGCCTTATCGACAGCGGTATAGGCTGCGCAATTGATGACAAAATCAGGTTTTACTTCATCAAAAAACGTCGCACACGCTTGAATATCCGTTATATCCAATTCGTCCACATCGGTAAATACAAAATCAAACTTCGCATCTTTCGATAACTTTTTCAATTCACTGCCAAGCTGCCCTTTGGCTCCCGTTACAAGTATCTTTTTCATATTATTTGTTCACTCGAAATTTTTCGTTGCCTGTTTCGAAAAAGTCAATTATCTGATTCAATGCCGCTACGGCTGCATTGATGTTTGCTTCTTCGGTTTCGGCGCCCATTTTCTTGGGTGTAGCGAAATATCTCATTCCAAATTCTTTCATCTTTTCGTGACTGTCAGGCATCACGTCCGTACCGTACTTTATCCCCGGATTTTTCCTCATAGCGTTCAGCAAATCAATTTCATCGATGACTTCCTTGCGAGCGGTATTAATCAGTATGACGCTTTTCTTCAAGTTCTCCAATATATCCTTATTTATTGATTTAATGGTAGATGGAATCGCCGGAATGTTTATCGAAATGACGTCGTTGTCCGAATAGAGTTCGTTGACCGATTTCACAGGAACAACGCCGTCGTCAATAAGGACGCTGTCGTCCACAAACGGGTCGAAAGCAGATACTTCCATTCCAAAACCTTTTGCCAAGCCCGCAACTAATTTTCCGACATTGCCATAAGCATGTATTCCAAGTTTTTTACCTTTCAGTTCGCTTCCTGTTCCGGGCAAAAACGTATTCCGGGCAAGGTAAATCATCAGACCCAGCGAGAGTTCTGCAACAGCGTTCGAATTTTGTCCGGGCGTGTTCATTACTACGATGTTTCGCTCGCTACACGACTGCAAATCAACATTGTCGTATCCTGCTCCGGCGCGTACAACTATCTTTAAATTCGTAGCCGCATTCACGACCTCAGCCGTAACTTTGTCGGAACGTACTATCAACGCATCTGCGTCTTTAACTGCCTCTTCCAAATCGGATTGCTCTTTGTATTTTTCGAAAATAACCAATTCGTGTTTTGCTTGGGCAAGTTCTTTCAGTTGATTCACCGCAACTGATGAAAACGGTTTTTGTGTTGCTAATAATATTTTCATTTCTAATGCTTTATTTTGTTATACTATCTTTATATCCGGCACAAAGATATATATTTTTTTCAAAATACAATAGATTCGCCTGACGCCGAAAAATTAAAAGAATTGCTGGACAACATTGAACAATCGTTTTTTCGCTATGAAATAGACAAAAGCGAGCGTAACAATTTGAAATGCACTTAAAAAGCAGCGAAATTTTGATAATCGAAAAAAACGTTTTACCTTTGCACCCGCAATTGGAGAGATGGCAGAGTGGTCGATTGCGGCGGTCTTGAAAACCGTTGAACCGAGAGGTTCCAGGGGTTCGAATCCCTTTCTCTCCGCTGATAGATTGATAGTTATCGTTTAGATTTGTATCCGGTTTTGTATTAAAAAAGGAATGGAAAAATGAAAAAAATTGCAGTAATTCTCTCCGGATGTGGAGTGTCGGATGGCGCCGAAATACACGAAGCCACTCTTGCATTATTAGCAATCAGGAAGGCTGGATGTGATTATTCGGTATTTGCGCCCGACAAAGAACAGACAGATGTAGTGAATCATTATACCGGCGCTAATGTGCAGGAAAAAAGAAATATCCTTGTCGAAGCGGCG
Organism: Prevotellaceae bacterium; assembly: GCA_031270335.1. GTDB lineage: Bacteria > Bacteroidota > Bacteroidia > Bacteroidales > UBA932 > JAIRLF01. Next base: position 10,563 of record JAISXV010000103.1, read on the forward strand.
CGTATCGCGAGAGGAAGAGCCTTGCCGCTCGCCGAACTCAATCCCGAAAAATTCGACGCAATCGTTTTTCCCGGAGGATTCGGTGTAGCAAAAAATCTTTCGGACTTTGCATATAAGGGTGAAAACTATTCTGTTATCCCCGAAGTGGAAAAAGTTTTGCGTAAGGCAAACGAACTGAAAAAGCCCATTGGAGCGATGTGTATCTCGCCTGTTTTGCTTGCTAAAGTATTCAAAGGCTGCAAAATAACATTGGGAGCGGTCAGCGATGCGTCGAAAGCTGCCGAAAAGAACGGAGCGGAACATGTTGTCGTCGGTCACGGCGAAACAGTTGTAGATGAGAAATACAGACTTGTTACGACTCCGGCGTACATGCTCAACGCTAATATTGAGCAGATTGCCGAAAGCGCTGATAATTTGATAAAAGAACTGTTGAAACTTATTTGAATGCAGATATTCAATGACAGTGAGGGTTACGAAAAACTGCAGGGACCCGAGGACGTCGAAAAGACACAACAACTGAGCGTTTTGTACCGGCAAATCATCGAACTGCTGGGCGAAAACAGCGAACGCGAAGGTCTGCTGAAAACTCCGAAACGTGTAGCGCGAGCAATGCAGTTTCTTACGCAAGGTTATGATATTGACCCTGCTGCGATAATTAATTCGGCAAAGTTCAAGGAAGATTACAAGCAAATGGTTCTGGTTAAGGACATTGAAATGTATTCGATGTGCGAACATCACATACTTCCGTTCTATGGGAAAGTGCATGTGGCGTATATTCCAAACGGATATATCACCGGATTGAGCAAGATTGCCAGAGTTGTCGATGCTTTTTCGCGCCGGTTGCAGGTGCAGGAACGGTTGACGCTCGAAATCCGCGACTGTATCCACGAGGCTCTGAATCCTTTGGGAGTGGCGGTAGTTATCGAAGCGGCTCATACATGTATGCAAATCCGCGGCGTTCAGAAACAAAATTCAGTAACCGTTACTTCTGCGTTTACCGGAGTGTTTCTCAAAGATAACCGTACAAGAGAAGAATTTATTCATCTTATTAAAAATTGAAAATTTATATAATTAAAAACACAGAAAAATGGCAAATATTAGAAATTTAAAGAAAGATATCGCTTTTTTAGTTAGCGAAGTTATCTCCGACAGTCAACTGTTTATATTGCTTAATCCCAAGCAAAATACCGATGCGGCATATTCTATTATCGAAGATGCAGTCGAGATGTATAACCTTATGTTTCAGAGGGCAAATCATCCCGACGGAAAAGATAACCCGAAATTGGTTAAGCAGCATTATCGGACTTTGCGGACAGATTTGTTAAGTCAAACCAACAGTCTTTTCGAGCGGATAAGCAAGCTGAAAGACTGATTATTCCGTAACATATCCGGCTATGCAAATCGAAATAATGGATACTAGCTTGCGCGATGGCGAACAGACATCGGGAGTGTCTTATACCGCATCCGAAAAATTACATATATCGCGCCTGTTGCTCGAAGAAGTGAAAGTTGACCGCATCGAAGTCGCTTCGGCACGTGTGTCGGCGGGAGAGTTGGAGGCTGTTCAACGAATAACCAAATGGGCAGATAAAAACAACCGTCTGGATCAGATTGAAGTGCTGGCATTTATCGACGGCACGAAATCGCTGGACTGGATACGCAACGCAGGAGCGAAAGTGGTGAACCTGTTGAGCAAAGGCTCTCTCAAACATCTCATCGGTCAATTGCGCAAATCGCCGGAAGAGCATGTCGCCGATATTCGCAAACTCGTTGATACACTTGCGGAATCGGGAATGAAAGCGAATATCTATCTCGAAGACTGGAGTAACGGTATGCGCCATTCGAAAGGATATGTGTTTTATATGGTTGACCATCTGAAAGACATGTCGATACAACGTATTATGTTGCCCGATACGCTGGGAATGCTGTCGCCGAATGAGGTTTTTGATTTTTGTAAAGAGATGTGCAGCCGTTATCCGGATGTTCATTTTGATTTTCACGCTCATAACGACTATGACCTTGCCGTTGCCAACACTATGGCGGCAGTGAAAGCCGGAGTGAAAGGTATCCATGCAACTGTTAACGGACTCGGCGAACGTGCCGGAAATACGCCTTTGGCAAGTATCGTCGCTGTGATTAAAGACCATACGGATAGACAGTTAAATGTAAACGAGGGCAAACTGACTTTTGTGTCGAAAATGGTGGAGACATTTTCGGGAATACGGATACCTGCAAACAAACCGGTCGTCGGGGAAAATGTCTTTACGCAGGCTTCCGGCGTCCATGCCGACGGCGATAATAAGGACAAACTGTATTACAACGACCTCCTTCCCGAACGTTTCGGCAGAGTCCGCAAATACGCGCTCGGAAAAACATCAGGGAAATCGAATATCCTTAAAAATCTTGAAGAAATGGGTATTCCGCTCGATTCCGAAGCCATGCAACTCGTTACAAACCGCGTGATTGAACTGAGCGACCGTAAAGAAAACGTAACAGCGGAAGATTTGCCGTATATCATATCCGACGTTCTGCAAAGCGAAGGTGTCGAACAAAAAATCCGGATTCGCAATTATTCCCTGAATGTCGCCAAAGGATTGAAATCGGTGGCTACGCTCAGCATCGAAATCAACGGAAAATGTTACGAAGAAACTTCCGCCGGCGACGGTCAGTATGACGCTTTTGTGAACGCTCTGCGGAAAGTTTATGCTTCTCTGAACGTGGAACTGCCACGACTGACTGATTATGTGGTAACTATCCCGCCCGGAGGTAAAACGGACGCTTTAGTCGAAACCGTAATCACCTGGCAAAACGGTGGTAAGGAGTTCAGAACACGAGGACTTGATTCGGACCAAACTGTTTCGGCAATTCAGGCTACCGTCAAAATGCTGAATATCGTTAATATTATTTGAAACAGAAAATATTTAATGAAGATAGGATTCGACGCAAAAAGAGCGATTCAAAACAATACCGGCTTGGGAAATTACAGCAGATATGTTATTGAAATATTGTCAGAATATTATTCTGATAATCAATATATTCTCTTTGCACCACGCGAAAAGGAAAATGCTCGGTTGAAAACGATTTTGTCACGAACAAATATTTCTTTTGTTTTTCCTCACGGAATTTCCAAAACCTTTTCTTCGCTTTGGCGAATGTTCGGCATAAAAAAAGATATCCGAAAAAACGATATTGATGTCTATCACGGACTTAGCAACGAATTACCGGTCGGAATCAGACGAACGAACGCCAAATCCATCGTAACAATTCACGACTTGATTTTTCTCCGTTATCCCGAATATTACAAACTAATTGACCGTATAATTTATCGTTTCAAATTCAAACTTGCCTGCCGTAACGCCGACAAAATCATTGCCATAAGCGAGTGTACCAAACGGGATATCATTTCGTTTTTCCATATTCCCGAAGAAAAAATAATAGTTATATATCAGGGTTGTCATCCCAATTTCCGACAAAAAGTTTCCGGCGAAAAAAAGTCGGAGATATCGGAAAAATATTGTTTACCTGCCCGTTTTATCCTGTCCGTAGGAAGCGTTGAAACGCGTAAAAACCTGCTGCTTGCGGTGAAAGCATTAAAAAATATTCCGGAAGATATTCATTTAGTCGCCGCAGGAAAATCAACGCCATATCAGTCGGAGGTGGAACAATACGCCGAAAAGGCAGGGCTGAAATCCCGTTTGCATATTCTTAATAATGTTTTATTTGAAGATTTACCGGCTTTATATCAGTCGGCGGCTGTGTTTGTTTATTCTTCGTTTTTCGAGGGGTTCGGTATTCCGGTTATCGAAGCTTTGACGAGCGAAATTCCAGTTATCGCAGCCACCGGTTCCTGTCTGGAAGAAGCCGGAGGTCCAGGCTCAATGTACGTTAATCCCAATAACGAAGCCGAATTGTCGAAAAAAATCATAGAAATTCTTACTGATAAAAACTTGGCAAAGAATATGATCGAAACAGGTAAAGAATATGTAAAACGCTTTTCGGAAAAAATCATCGCAGCAAAAATAGGATCTGAATTTTCAGAATTAAAGAATTAACATAATAAAATAAATATAACGAAATATAAAACATGAAAATAGCAGGATTCAGTTTCATTCGTAACGCCATTCAGTACGATTATCCAATTGTAGAAGCCATATTGTCAATACTGCCATTGTGCGACGAATTTGTTATTGCCGTAGGAAAATCGGACGACGACACCTTGGAACTAATCAAAAATATCAACTCGCCAAAAATCCGTATCATCGAAACCGTTTGGGACGATTCGTTACGAAAAGGCGGAGCAGCGCTGGCACAGGAAACCGATAAAGCATTTCGTGCCGTTTCGGACGACGTGGATTGGGCGTTTTATATTCAGGCTGACGAATGTTTACACGAACAGTATCACGACATTGTAAGAGAAGCAATGCTGCGATGGAAAGATGACGCTCATGTGGACGGATTGCTTTTTCATTACAAACATTTCTATGGTTCATACGATTACGTCGGCATTGCCCCATGGTGGTACAGAAACGAAATAAGAGTCGTCCGCAAAAACAAAAATATCTATTCCTACCGTGACGCGCAAGGTTTCAGAAAAGACGATAATAAAAAATTGAACGTCAAAGCCATTGACGCCGTTATCTATCATTACGGCTGGGTGAAACATCCGTCTAAAATGCAAAAGAAAATCAACAGTTTCGTTAAACTCTATCGCAAAGACACTGAAAACAATATCGCCAAAGCCGAAGAGTTCGATTATTCAAACATTGATGCTTTGAGCCGTTTCGATGGAACTCATCCCGAAGTGATGCGTGAGCGCATCGAACGTATGAACTGGAAATTCGACCACGACATAAGTAAACGAAATCTCTCGTTCAAATACAAATTCAAGATGTTAGTTGAAAAACTGACAGGTTACCGAATATTCGAATATTGCAACTATAAAAAAATATAAATGAAAATATTCACCAACGAACAGATTAAAGAAGCCGACAGATACACTGTCGAAAATGAGCCGGTTGCGTCCATTGATTTAATGGAGCGCGCGTCGGATGCAATCGCCGGATGGATTAGCGAAAACATCGACAAACAGATTCCGTTATTGTTTATCGTCGGCAAAGGCAACAACGGCGGCGACGGTCTTGCTGTCGCACGGATTCTCAAGCAAAAAGGCTTCGAATGTTCCATATATTTGGCGTATGGAAAAAACTTTCCGAACGAAGAATGTCGAATAAATCTGGAACGATTGCCCGCTGGTATCCCGTTTATCGAAAATTTGAACGAAATTGACAAACATACGGTTATCGTTGACGCTTTGCTTGGCACGGGAATTTCGGGAAACGTCAAAGAACCTGCGGCGAACATCATTTCGCAAGTCAACAGTCTGACGAACAAAGTGATTTCCATCGACTTGCCTTCGGGAATGAGTACAGAACCCCCTACCCTACCCTGCTCGCCGCAAATCATCAAAGCCTGCGTCACTTTAACGCTTCAATTTCCGAAACTTGCGATGATGTCGCCCGAAACGGGAGAATATGCCGGAACAATAATCACGCTTCCTATCGGATTAAGCAAAACCTATCTCGAACAGACCGAATCGCCGTACCATTACATTGACGAAACTTTAATTGAAAGTCTCAAAAAACGACGGTCAAAGTTCGGATACAAAAACATTTACGGTCATGCGTTGCTTGTCTGCGGCTCGAAAAACATGATTGGCGCGGCAATTCTTGCCACAGGCGCGGCATTGCGGTCGGGTTGCGGTCTGGTGAGCGTGCATATTCCTTACGATGAACGTGTTGCTTTACAGACAAAGTTTCCGTCGGCAATATTAAGTTTCGACAAATCCGGTTATTTTTCCGAAATACCGGACGAGATTTGCAAATACAACGCAATCGGGACAGGTTGCGGATTAGGAACGCATCCCGAAACAATGAAAACCTTCGAAACGCTGCTGAAATCCGTTAAAATCCCGATGGTTATCGACGCCGACGCTCTGAATCTCCTGTCGATGAATAAAGAGTTGCTAAAACATATTCCCGAAAATTCCATTTTGACTCCGCACCTGGGCGAACTGAAAAGACTTGTCGGCGAATGGAACAGCGAAGAAAACAAAAACCGGAAAATAACGAATCTTTCGTCGGAAACAAAGTCGATTATCGTGGTTAAAGGAGCGCACACAGCTATATGTCTTCCCGACGGCGAAATTTATTTCAACTCCACAGGTAACTCCGGTATGGCAAAAGGAGGTAGCGGCGACGTACTGACAGGACTGATTACGGGATTGTTAGCACGTGGATACAATAGTTTCGAAGCTTCCGTTTTGGGCGTTTATTTCCACGGACTTGCCGGCGACAAGGCTTGCGAAAAATATGGCTGCGAAAGTATGAACAGCCTCGATTTGATTGAGTTTTTATCAGCGAATTAAAGCGAATCATATCCCACAAAGACACAAAAATATCTTCATTCCTAAACGTCGGGAAAAAGTTTTCGGACACTTAACGTAATTTTCATGTTAAAATTATGATGACGCAAAGAAATTGATTCTATCTCATCATTATTATTGTAAATATAAACGACTTCGGCGAGTAATTTTCCTTTGCCTCGATATTCCGCTTTGCAAATCCGGTTTTGGGCATCGAAAGAATAATGCGCCGACTTTTTTTTCGGTAATATCACTGTGCAACTGTCATTTTCGCAGTTTTTGTTGTCGCCGAAAAGATACAGACCGGAGATAAGCGCAAAATCCTGCTGAAATTGCCGGAGGATAATTCTTCGTTTCAATTTCTTGATTACGTACAGTATTTTGTAGTCATTTTGAGAGATATACATGTCCATAAGTTTCGGACCGGCGACTGTGGTAAACAATATTCTGCATTTGTTTGCTTCGTCTTTCTTAATCACCATCACACCCGAAACGGTACGCCCCGAAACCTCCACAACTGCATTAAAAAAAACTTCTCCGAACATTTCTTGCATGTCGCGGGCAAACAGAGCGGGACTGTTCGTCATCAACAATATACTAATCAACAAGAAACGCCTCATCAGTGATAGTGTTATTTGTCCTGATATTTTCGAAATACATCACAGTTTCGTCGCCCGAAGTCTCTTTCATAATCGTTTTTTCAATTATGAAAGTCACTTTATTGATGTACAAATCAAATTTTTTGTAGTATTTTTTCAGTTCTTTCGATTTTGGAACGAGGACAATCAGATATGAACTTTCATTTTCAAGAATAGTCGAGCCAAAATCTTTTGAATCAAAGATTTTGCCATTGATTGCATATATTGTGATTTGGCTGATTTGCTCGAAAAGTCTGTTATTCTTCACAATCATCGACGAAGCGGCTCGTTCCCCGTCTTTGATGGTGATTTTTCCGTTGCGCATGGCAAATATAAATGCGTTGGGCTTGAAATATTCGATTTTCAAACAGTTATCGTTTCTGAATAACATTTGTCCTGTCGAACTCAGTTTGTTTGTGAGAAGCGTAATCTCCTTTTCCTGAACGAAATCCGCTTCGAGAGTTTTTATTCCTTCGGAAACGGTTTTATATCGCTGTCTGAAAACATTTTCGTTTTCGACAGCCTTAAACTCTTCCGCTAATACACAATAATTTAACAAACACAAAAGAAATGCAAATGTGCAAATGTGTAAATATGATAAAAACGCTCTTCGTTTCATTCGTCGTGCTGTTTTGCCTCCTCCCAGATTTCGTTCATTTCGTCCAAAGTCATTGATTTCAGGGAACGTCCCTGCCTGATAGTTTTGTTTTCGAGATATGTGAAACGACTGATAAACTTGCGGTTTGTCCGTTCCAGCGCCGTTTCGGGATTGATTCCGTAAAGACGGGCAGCGTTGACCATCGAAAACAGTAAATCGCCAAATTCGGCTTCCATTCTGTACTCGTCCATTTCGTTGATTTCGTGTAACAACTCCTGTTTTTCCTCCTCGAATTTATCCCAGACCTGCTCTTTCTGTTCCCAGTCGAAACCCACGGCGGCGACTTTATCCTGTATTCTGCCGGCTTTGATGAGGGCGGGCAACGACGCCGGAACTCCGGAAAGGACGGTTTTATTCCCGTCTTTTTCTTTGATTTTCAACTGTTCCCAGTTTTTAATCACCTCGCCGGAACTATCGGCTTCGACCTCGCCGAAAACATGCGGATGCCGGTATATCAGTTTATCGCACAAAGTATTGACGACGTCCGAAATATCGAATTTCTCCTGCTCTACGGCTATCTTCGAATAAAAAATGATATGCAGCAACAAGTCGCCGAGTTCCTTTTTTATATCGTTGAAATCGCCGCGAATAATGGCGTCGGAAAGCTCGTAAGTCTCTTCGATAGAGAGTGTTCGCAACGAATCAATTGTCTGTTCCCTGTCCCACGGACATTTCTCCCGCAATTCGTCCATGACGTCCAATAATCGCTCGAAAGCCGGCAAATGTTTTTTGTTGTCCATCACTGTTTATTTTGTTTTAACCATGAATCTTTCAGTGTAACAGTGCGATTGAATATCAGTTTGTCGGGCGTCGAATCATAATCGGGATAAAAATATCCGATACGCTCGAACTGTACGCTTTCTTTGACGTCTTTCAGCGAAGGTTCGGCAAAAGCGTTCGCCACAGTCAGCGATTCGGGGTTGAGATAATCCGTATATGTCTTGTCTTCAGGTATATCGTCCATGCTGTTTTCGGTAAACAAACGGTCGTACAGACGGACTTCTACCGGCAAAGCCTCGTGGACATTAACCCAGTGTATCGTGCCTTTCACCTGTTTAGCGCTACTGCTGCCGCTTTTGGTTTCGGGATCGTAAGTGCAGCGCAATTCTACGATTTCGCCCTCGTCGTTTCTGACAACTTCCTCACATTTGATGATATAGGCATATTTCAGACGGACTTCGCTGCCGGGAGCCAGACGGAAATATTTTTTTGGCGGAACTTCCATGAAATCGTTTTTCTCGATATACAACTCGCGTCCGAAAGTGATTTCCCGCGTTCCGGCGTCTGGATTTTCGGGATTGTTGATTGCGTGCAGAATTTCCGTTTGCGATTCGGGATAATTGATTATCACGATTTTCAACGGGTCGAGCACAACTAATCTGCGCTCGGCGCGTTTGTTCAAATCTTCACGCACACAGTTTTCCAAAAGCGAAAGTTCTATCATGTTCTGACGTTTTGCCACCCCTACCCTTTCGGCAAAATTACGGACGCTCTCGGGAGTGTAACCTCTGCGCCGTAAACCGCAGATAGTCGGCATTCTGGGATCGTCCCAGCCCGAAACAATCCCGTTTTTCACTAATTCGAGCAGTTTACGCTTGCTCATCATGGTGTACGTAAGGTTCAGACGTGCAAATTCGTACTGATGCGAAGGAAATATTTCGAGTTTTTCGATAAACCAGTCGTACAAAGGTCTGTGAATATCGAACTCCAAAGTACAGATAGAGTGCGTGATATGTTCGTATGAATCCGACTGTCCGTGAGCGTAATCATACATCGGATAAATACACCATTTGTCGCCTGTGCGATGATGATTTGCGTGTATAATCCGGTACATAATCGGGTCGCGCATCATCATGTTCGGATGCGCCATGTCGATTTTTGCACGCAGGACTTTGTCGCCGTCCTGAAATTCTCCGGCACGCATACGGGCAAATAAATCAAGGTTTTCGTCCACCGGACGGTCACGAAACGGACTGTTGACGCCGGCTTGCGTAATTGTTCCCCTGTTGGTTCGTATTTCGTCCTGATTCTGGTCATCTACATAAGCCAAATCCTTGCGAATGAGGTCTTGCGCCCAGACGTAAAGTTGTTCGAAATAGTCGGACGCATAATATTCGGCAACCCATTCAAAACCCAGCCATTTGATGTCTTCCTTAATGGAATCGACATATTCAACGTCTTCTTTGACGGGATTGGTGTCGTCGAATCGCAGGTTGGTTTTTCCGCCATATTTCAGCGCCACGCCGAAATTCAGACAAATGGATTTAGCATGTCCTATATGCAGATATCCGTTCGGTTCGGGTGGAAAACGCGTTAAAACAGTATCACATTTTCCCTCATTCAGGTCATTTTCAATTATCTCCTCTATGAAGTTTAGAGTTTTATTTTCTTCTGTCATCTTAATTTTATTACAATAAATCAGGACGCAAAAGTAACATTAAATTTTCAATTACACACAAACGCATAAAAATGTCATGAATATTATCTAAATTCATTCATAAAAAATAAGGAAGTAAAAAAGATATAAATACTTTTTAATTTATTGAATTATTGTATTATACAATAGAAAAATCATCGAATAAAGCATCATTTTTTTTGTTATTAATAAAATAGACTAATTTTGTGCGTTTAATAAAAACGACATTAGTAAAAAATGGCAAAAGAAGAAGAAAAAAAAGATATACTGCGATTACCGGCTGAGTTACTATATTCCAATGAGTTGGATGCGTTGAAAATCGAAGATCAAAAAGAAGAGAAACCGGCGGGCTGGCAATTATCGCCGAAAGCGGTCTTGAAATTTATTGTTGGCGGGAAATCGGGAAAAGTCGATGTTACGCCAAAATATATCGGACATAACAGGCTTGTAGAGATTGCAATAGCCACTTTGCTCACCGACCGTTCGCTGTTGCTGATTGGAGAACCCGGGACAGCGAAATCGTGGTTGTCGGAAAACCTTGCGGCGGCAATATGCGACGATTCGGCGAAAGTCATTCAGGGAACTGCCGGTACAGGCGAGGAACACATCCGCTATTCGTGGAACTATGCTATGCTTCTGGCAAATGGACCATCGAACGAAGCATTGATTAAAAGCCCGATATACAGAGCAATGGAAACAGGTTCGATAGCTCGGTTCGAAGAGATTTCACGTTGCGCTTCGGAAGTTCAGGACGCGCTTATTTCGATAATGTCCGAAAAGACGATTGCGATTCCGGAGTTAAGCAGGGAAGTCCCGGCAACGCGGGGATTTTCGATTATCGCAACCGCAAATACCCGTGACAGAGGCGTTAACGACATGTCGTCGGCATTGAAACGGCGCTTTAACATCATTGTGCTTCCTTCGCCCGCCGATTTGGAAACCGAAGTATCAATTGTGTCGAAGCGAGTTAGAGAGATTTCGTCGAATTATCAGTTGAAAGCCGCCTTACCCTCGAGCGATTCTATCGAAAAGATTGTCACGGTGTTTCGTGAGTTAAGGCGAGGCGCTACCCTCGACGATAAGCAAAAACTGAAATCGCCAAGCGGAGTAATATCAACCGCCGAAGCTATTTCGTTGATAACAAACAGTATGGCATTAGCTGCGAGTTTCGGAAACGGTAATATCTCCGACGAAGATTTAGCCGCCGGATTGCAGGGAGCCGTTGTAAAGGACGAAGATAAAGACAAAATCGTCTGGAAAGAATACTTGGAAAACGTAATGAAAAAACGGGGCGCTTCGTGGAGAGGTCTCTATAATACCTGTTCCGAGATTAATAGAATATAAATCAAACAATTATTGCAAGATAAAAAAACAACAGATTATGTCGAAAGTAACAGATTTTTTCACAAAGATTTTTTCGTTTGTTACGCATGAAATCTGGCATCTGAACATCAACGTTCTGAGTAAAAGAAAAGCCTTTTGGGTGCGGCAGTTAAAAGTTATACTCATCACAGTCAAGGAATTTAACAATGGAAAAGTGAATTTGCAAGCCTCGTCGCTTTCGTTTTATCTTCTCATGTCCATCGTTCCGATAGTTGCAATTGTGTTTGCCGTTTCATCGGGATTTGGCATTGAACAGTATCTAAGAACATGGCTGACAGAAACTTTTCCCGACCAGCAAGAAGTCGTAAACAAATTGCTAATGTTTGCCGAATCGGCGTTGAAAGACGCTCGCGGAGGCTGGATTACGGGCGTCGGAATTGGAATATTGCTGTGGTCGTCGTTGAGCATGTTCGTCAGGATAGAGGAGGCTTTGAATGCAATCTGGCAGGCAAAACGTCATCGTTCGTGGGCGCGTCGTTTTTCGGACTATCTGTCAATCATGCTTATAGCGCCTGTTTTATTGATTTTGTCCAACAGTATAACGGTTACATTTCAGTTCTATTTCGATTCGATAGTAGAGCAACTTCCTTTTCTTGGAACAATCAGACCGATTGCATTCAACTTTTTACCGGTTCTTCTCATTTGGATAATTTTCACGCTAATCTACGTTGTGATGCCGAACGTCAAAGTACGTTTTGTTCCGGCGTTGATTGCAGCCATCATTGCCGGCACCGTATTTTACTGGGTAGAACAGATTTACATCTATTCGCAGGTGAGCATATCGAAATACAATGCGATATACGGAAGTTTGGCAGCCATACCTTTGTTTCTGTTATGCGCCCGAATAGGCTGGCAGATAGTGCTTTTCGGCGCTGAACTCTCGTTTGCATATCAAAATATCGACAGTTACGAAGACGAAATCATGGAGCAGGAACACATTAACCACATCAATTTCACGACAGTTGCCATATATGTGCTGAAAAATATTACCGATGTTTTCAAAGCGGGCGACCCTCCCAAACTTGTATCCCGTCTGTCGGAGGAATTGGGGCTTTCGATAAGGTCGTTGAACGTGATAATCAAAGTGTTGATAAAGTGCGGACTGATTTTGGAAGTCAACACGGCACATAAAGACGACGCTTACGTTCCTGCTATGGATATCAACAAGATAACCCTGAAATTAGTACTGAAAAAACTTGAAAATCTGGGCGGAAACATCACTTACGAAAAAACGCATACCGATGTGGAACGAATTTCAAATCTGGTCGAACATATTTACGACCATGCGGATAAAGAAATTTCCGAACTAAAAATAATTGACATTTAAAGGATTATGATGAAGAAAATTTATATTGTTTTTATTTTAGCTACATTCATTTCCTGTTCGAAACAAAGAATCATTCCCGAAAAGACTTTGGCTGAAATAATATACAAAATGTATATCACCGACGTTGTGTTGGCGACACACGAATATTCTATGCGTCACAAAGATTCGATCAGAATATACGAACCGATAGTCGAAAAATTCGGATACAATCTCGACGATTTGCGACGGACTTTTTTGAAATATACCGCTGAAGACAAAAAGTTGCAAGAAATTCTTAAACAGGTAACAGAGAAAATCGAAGCCGAAAAAAACATTTATCAGGAACCGGCGCGAATCGAAAAATTATCCGAAAACATGAACGTCGGAGCCGATTCCATTTCAATATCTTCGCGAATGGTAAGCAAGCAAAATATCGAAGTAAGATTAAGTGAACAAGGTGTTTACGACATTTCGGCAAGTTATTTTTTCTATAAAAACGACAGTACGCAAAATCCAAGAATGGCGGCTTGGCTCGAATCGAGGACGCACAAAGATTCGATAATCGAAAAACATGAACTCAGTTTGGTTAAAGATGATACTGTTTTTACTGATTATTCGTTGAGAATACAATTTAACAATCCTAATTTCAACATATTGAAGGTCTTTTGGCTGGATTGCGACAACAAACCGGACGCGCCGAAACCGGCAACATTTGCGTCGTTGCCTAAAACGCCTGTAAATAAACAGGTTGCCAATTCGAAGAAAAATCCGACGCCCAAAATTAAACCGGACACCATAACCCGGCAACATCTTATAATCAAAAGAAAGTCTGTCAAATACAATTTCGAAGAATCAGATACTACCCGACTGAAAGAAAAAGACGAGTTCATGGGACCTCTTTCGTCTTTCGAGTTTCTTAACGTAAACGATTCAATAAGTTACAATTAAAAATATGGAAGTTTACGACATCATAAACACAGAACGGAAGCCTTTACTAAAAGGTTGGATTAGAGCATTATTGATTATAATACCGTTCTTTATATTTACCGGCGTTTTCGAGGTTATCGGATATTTTGTACTGGGACTGCAAGACGCCAAATCGAAAACATTTACTGAAACAACTATATCACAAATAATTAGTACTGCCGGCACATTTCTTCTTATTTATATTTTCACTCGTTTTATTGACCGAAAAGATTTCAAAAGTGTTGGTTTTCAGTTAAAAGGTTATACGAAAGATATTTTTTCAGGAATTGTTTTAGGAGCAGTAATAATGACTGTCGGTTTTTTAATCTTGCTGGCATTGAATGAGATAAAAGTTACGGACGTCGTTTTTAATATTTATAACTTATTTATAAGTATTGTTTTGTTTGTGTTTGTGGCATTCAACGAAGAAGTGTTTTTGCGAGGTTATGTTCTTAACAATTTTCTTCAGTCGATGAATAAATATTTGGCGTTGATACTTAGTTCGCTGATATTCTCGCTTTTACACATATTTAATCCGAATTTTGATTTGATGAGTTTTGCAGGGATATTCCTGGCGGGAATATTACTTGGAATTTCGTATATATACACTAAAAATCTCTGGTTTCCAATTGCTTTGCATTTCAGTTGGAATTTTTTTCAAGGGACGGTTTTTGGTTTCGAAGTAAGTGGACTGTCGATGTATTCTATTATTAATCAAGATACTGTAGAGAACAATCTGTTGAATGGAGGCGAATTTGGATTCGAGGGTTCAATTCTCTCTCATATATTTATTGTAATCGCCACTTTACTGATATGGCAGTTCGCAAAAAAACTTGAAAATTAAGGGTTTTTTGTTAAAAAATATAAAATAATTGTATCTTTGGAACAAAATTTGCTACATTTGCATCTAAATTGAATAGATTAAAATTTTGACAGGAATAAAAAACATATTAGTCGTAGCATTTCTTTTTTGTGTGTGTCAGTCTAACGCTCAGATATGGTGGGAGAAGCGAACTCCGCATACTTCTGTTTGGGAGTATCCTCGCTCTAACTCAATGAATCTGCTCGACAGAGAATATTCACGCAATATCCATTTCGGTTTCGCTCTGGGACTTAATGCTTTCGATTTTTCGCGGATACAAAATTCGGGCAACACGGTTTCCATTCCGGGACAGGGAAATGTCGTACTTTATACCGATTTGATTCATCTGAAACCGGGATTCAGCATCAATGCAATTGCCGATTATCGTTTAGTAACAAATCTCGACATTCGTTTTATTCCGGGTATTTTCTTCGGACAGAGACAATTGGACTTTTATCGTCGCGACACGAGAGGACTTGTCAAATCAATGTCTATTGCGTCTAACTACCTGGAATTTCCGGTTATCATCAAATACAGCGCCGACCGGTTCACTAATTTCAGACCTTACGTTCTCACCGGACTGAACGCAAGAGTCAATCTTAGCAATTCAATAAACATGGATTCAGAGCGTTATATCGAACTGCGAAAACTCGAACCTTTTGCTGAAATCGGTCTGGGATTCGATTTTTATTTTGACTATTTTCGCATGGGAATCGAATTTAAACTCTCCGCAGGCTTGCTCAATTGTCTGACCAACACCGAAGCCACTGGTAATGAATTTTATCGACGGTCGTTAAAATCAATTCATTCGAATACAATAGGATTTACAGTCAGTTTTGAATTATAAATGATATGATAATGGAAAATAAAGATATATTGATAGTTATACCGGCGAGATATGATTCGTCGCGCTTACCTGGCAAACCTTTGGTGAAAATCAAAGGAATAGAAATGATTAAACGGGTTGCATCCATTGCCGCCCGCGTGTGCGACAGAAACGCCGACTGCTCATATATTGTTGCTACCGACGACGATAGAATCGTAAACTTCTGCAACGACAACAATATCAACGTCATTCTCACATCAAAAGATTGCAGAAACGGAACGGAAAGATGCCGGGATACTGTTGAACGTCTGAAACTTAGTCCGAAACTCATTATCAATCTGCAAGGCGACAATCCGCTTTGTCCGCCATGGGTTGTTCAGGACATCATCGATGAATGGAAAAGGATTGACGCTGACGTATATACGCCTGCCGTCCGCCTCAGTTGGGACGAATACGACAAACTGATTGCTTCGAAAAAAGAAACTCCATTTTCGGGAACGACTGTCGTCGAAGACAAAAACGGATTTGCACTCGCTTTTTCGAAAAACGTAATTCCCGCGATACGTAAACCCGAACAGGCAAGAAATATCTTGAAAACCAGTCCTGTAATACGTCATATCGGTCTGTATGCCTACTCTTTCCAAACACTGAAAGAATATGACGACAACGAAGAATCGCTATATGAAAAAAACTGTATCGAAGGTCTTGAACAGATGCGTTTCCTATACAATGGCTACAAAATCAAACTCGTAACCACCGACTACCGCGGACGGGAAACTACAAGCGGAGTAGATTCTGCCGAAGACGTCCGGCGTGTCGAAGAAATTATTGAAAAATATGGGGAACCGGACGACAAATAAAAAATAGAATTTTATATCGTTTAAAACATGAAAGTTACGTTTTTTTGCTATCGAAAGGATCATAAAAAACGGTTTTTTTTGAAAAATTTGGAAAAATAAATTTTCGATTATTCGATAATCGATGGAAAAAATCGCCAAATATCCCTCATAAGTTCTATAATTAACAATCACATATAACTAATCTGCTATCTATTAATAATATAATTTTTTTTTCGTTTCCATTTTTTTGATAAAAAGCACGATATAATTTTTTTGATAAAAACAAGTAAAAAAAATTTTGTAAAATAAATTTTTCTCACCAACTTTGCCGGATAAAAGTAAAAAAAATATCAATGGAAGCGTATAGACAAGTTTGGGCTAATTGCCTGCAAATAATTAAGGATAATGTAGATAAGGGCGCTTATGATACATGGTTTGCGCCGATAACTCCGTCGCGGTTGACTGACAACGTGTTGACAATCGAAGTGCCGACTCCGTTCTTTTACGAGTTTCTGGAAGAGCATTATATCGATCTGTTGAGAAAAACTCTCCGAAAAGAATTAGGAAACTCAGCAAAACTCGAATACAGCGTCAAAGTTGTCAACGGCGCGCCTACATTCACGTATCCGGCACAAAACAAACCGAATTTAACAAACAGGAGCATCCCGTATCCCTATCCGAGTACACAGGACGAACCGAAAATCGTCAATCCTTTTACTATTCCCGGATTGAAAAAGTTGGAGATAGACCCTCAACTCAATCCGAACTATAATTTTACCAATTTCGTCGAAGGAGAATGTAACAGTCTGGCTCGTTCCGCCGGTTTGACCATTGCCCAAAATCCGGGTAAAACAGCTTTTAATCCGATGTTTATCTACGGTAATTCGGGTTTGGGAAAGACACACCTGTCGCAGGCTATCGGAATAGAAATCAAGGAAAAACATCCCGATAAAATCGTCATATACGTTGATGCGCGAAAGTTCGAATCACAATACATCGACGCCGCTGTAATGAAAAATAAAGTAAACGATTTTCTTTATTTCTATCAAATGATGGATGTGCTTATCATTGACGACGTCCACGAATTTGCAGGCAAAACAAAAACGCAAAACGCTTTCTTCCATATATTCAACCATCTGCACCAGATGGGTAAACAACTGATTTTGACTTCCGACAAACCTCCCGTTGAACTCCAAGGAATGGAACAACGTTTGCTGTCACGTTTCAAATGCGGACTTTTCGCCGAACTGAAAACGCCCGATTTGGCTACTCGCATCGCTATTCTCAACAAAAAAATATACAACGACGGAATAATAATTAGCGATGAAGTAATAGAATATCTTGCGTCGAATATCACAAACAATATCAGGGAGTTGGAAGGAGCGTTAGTGTCGGTGCTTGCCCAATCGACCTTGATTAAAAAGGAGATAACCATCGCCCTCGTTGCCGACATGCTGGATAAACTCGTAAACACCGCAAGAAGAGAAATATCCATCGACGAAATCAAGCAAACCGTATGCGATTTTTTTGCATTGCCCTACGACAAAATTGTATCCAAATCAAGAAAAAGAGAAATTGTTCTGGTTCGACAAATCGCTATGTATCTGAGTAAAAATCATACTAATTATTCTACTGCTCAAATCGGCGACCAAATCGGAAAAAAAGACCATACTACGGTTATACATTCAATTAGAGCTATTCAGAACATGATTGATACTGATAAAGTATTCAAAAAAACAATGCAAAATTTGGAAAAAAAATTGATTGGATATTGAGAACTGGAAATATACCGTTGAAAAATAACTGCAATGTTTTGTATTTATTCATGTAATTGACTGTGTTAAACTAAAATTTAATCAAATTTTGTGGTGAATATAATATAACAAATTTAGTATAACAATATAAGTATTATGAACTCAAGAATAATTTTAGCAGCGACAGTAGTATTATTTATGCTGCAACAGGTAAAAATCTCTGCGCAAGTTGCCGACCTTGACGGAGGACCAATGGGAATCGAACGCGTAGCGATGTGTGTCGGTTCGCCGATTCCGTATCTTTCGACGCCTCCGAAAGACAGTCTTCTCCCGAACTGGGTACAGATTGACCTTGGCGCTGTTTATCCCGTCGAAGCGGTGAAACTGTATCCTTATTTTCAAGATCAAGCCTGGCCCGGAGCGCATTCGCATAATTTTCCTGTCCGTTTCCGTATCGAAGCGGCGGGAAGCGAAGCGTTTGCCAATTCATACACGGTGATAGACCAGACAAAATTCGATTTTGTCAGTTATCCGTTGGAAATTAAGACTTACAAACTTCCACAACCGGTACAGGCGCGTTATGTACGGCTGACGGTTTTCAAGCCGGACGTCTTTGAACTTTGGCGTTTCGAAGTGATTTCGGAAGGAAAGGACGTCGCCGAAGGCAAGACGCTCGCTGATTCCAATAATGGTAATCTGGGGAAACATTTCCTGTTGCGTCCGCAACGTCCCGTCGGCGAAAACGTATGGTTCGACCATCCCGAACAGGTTACAGCTCCGGAAACATGGAAGCCTGTCAAAGCGCCGTTGAAAACTCCTCGTAGCGGTGTGACTGTCGGAGGACTGTTTAAACAGACCTTAGACAAAAATATCCATTACCTGTTTAACTCGTTCAGCGTACATGATATGGCGCACAATTTCCTCGAACGTGCGAATAAAGACGTCGGAAGAACATTCGAAGGTCCCAGCAGTTGGTTTACACGCGGACTGGGCGGCTCTATCGCCGGGCGTTTCCTGATGGGCGCCGGAAATACGTTGCGCTGGCAAAGCGACGAAGAACTGCGTCGCCGGATGGATGAACTAATTGATTATATCGAAATATGCGCTACTCCCGAAGGATATATCCACGGCTACGCCGAACGTACTATCCTGCAAGGACAAAACAATGGCTACGCACGCGGCTGGATTTCACAGGGACTTGTCGAAGCGGGAGTTGCCGGCAATCCGAAAGCCTGGCAACTGTTACGCCGTAGCGGTGATTGGTTCAATTCCTGTCCGTATTTGCCCGAAATGATGTTTCGCGTCCCTATCGGCAATCAAGGAATGGTGGCAAACTCCCGGACCTACCTTGATACCGACATCGGCGTACCAGCTGATATTCAGGTCTTACAACGATATTTTCAACTCAATTTCTGGCTCGACCAACTCATCGAGCGCGACCCGTCGGCTATCTGGCAATATCAATACGAACGCGTTCACAGTTACCTCATCATCGTGCTGAACGCCTACATGGACATGTACATGGCTACCGGCGACCAATATTATCTGAAAGCGATGCATGGAGCCTGGGATATCTTTCACGAACATTTTACGCATACCGGCGGCAGTATCAGCGTGATTGAATCCTATACCTTTCCGCCGCGTCAGTTTCCGCCAAAATCCTATCATTTAAGAATGAGTACCGGCGAGTTGTGCGGAAATGTTTTCTGGGCGGTGTTTAACGAGCAGTTGCGTGTTCTGTATCCCGATAACGGAGAAAAATATGTTGCCGAAATCGAAAAGAGTATCTACAATATTGGCATTGCCAATCAAGACCGTGACAATGGGAACATTCGCTATCATGCGCGTCTTATCGGTAAAAAGGAAAACGGCGGCTGCGGAGGCTCGTGTTGCGAAGGTCAGGGAACGCGGCTGTACGGGATGTTGCCGGAGTTTGTGTATAAGATTGCTGTTGATGGTCTTTATGTTGATTTATTCAACGAATCGTCAATCGAATGGGAACAGGACGGCAAAAAACTTTCGCTGCATCAACACAGCGATTTTCCGTTGAATCCCGAAGTGAAACTGCATTTCGAACTCACAGCGCCGGTTAAAAGCAAGATTCGTGTCCGTGTACCCTCGTGGGCTTCGTCGAAGATGGATATCTTTGTGAACGGCAAGAAAGCCGCTACAGGAAATGCCGGCTCTTATGTTACGCTCAATCGCACGTGGAACAATAACGACGTCGTCAGTTTTACTCTGCCGATGGATTTTCGTATGACAAAATACGCCGGCGTCACCGATGATTTTACAGGAAAAGAGGCTTACGCTCTGGAATATGGTCCGTTGCTGATGGGACTTGTCGGCGACGAGGTCAAAAACGGCATTTTCAATCTTCCGTTTGCTGTAAACGAATTGAAATCAAAACTGAAACCGGTAGCCGGAAAACCGTTACATTTCAACGTCGAAGGAACAAACGGTGTTGAATATGTTCCGTATTACGAAATCCACAAAGAAACGTTTACCTGTTATCCGTTTTTTACGACGAAATTCTCATCATTCCAAATACAATCTCGAAGTTCTATTTTACCTTCATAAATCGCTTTACCGATTATAACGCCTTCGCAACCTGTATTTTTGAGTAAGATGATGTCGTCGATACACGAAACGCCTCCGCTTGCTATCAGGTTTACAGACGTTTCACGTAAAATATCACTGTAGAGTTCTGTTGCCGCGCCCTGTAACATTCCGTCCTTGCCGATGTCGGTACAGATAACGTATTTAATTCCATTTGCTTCGTGCTGTTTGATGAACTCCACGACGTCGATGGAAGAACTTTGCGTCCAGCCATGAGTAGATATTTTCCGATCGATGGCGTCGGCGCCGAGAATGATTTTCCCGGATCCATATTGCGAAAGCCATTTGAGAAAGATTTCGGGATTTTTGACGGCGATGCTTCCGGCAGTGATCTGGTTAGCGCCACATTCGAACGCTGTTTTCAGGTCGTCGTCGCTTTTCAGACCACCCCCGAAATCGACTTTGAGAGACGTCCGGGTTGCGATTTGTTCCAAAATCTTATGATTGACAATGTGATTTGACTTTGCGCCGTCGAGATCGACAAGATGAAGATACTTGATTCCGGCGGCTTCAAACTCCTTCGCGACCTCCAAAGGATTTTCGTTATAAATCTTTTTTGTTGCATAATCGCCTTTTGTCAGGCGGACGCATTTGCCTTCTATTATGTCAATTGCAGGAATCAGTCTCATAATGCAAGAAAATTTTTCAATATCCGCTCCCCTGTCGAAGCCGATTTTTCGGGATGAAACTGGGTTGCGTAAAAATTATTTTTGTTGATTGCCGCCGCAAACGGCACGATATAATCGCAAACAGCAATGGTTTCCGGACAGATTTCGGCATAATAACTGTGTACGAAATAGAAATCGTGGACAGGCTCTATTCCCTTGAACAGTGGCGATTTGAGGTCTGTAAGACTGTTCCATCCGATATGCGGAACTATGTCGAGAGGCGGAAACAACTTCACTTTCGTGTCGAATATTCCAAGACATTCGGCATCGCCCTCTTCCGACGATCGACACATCAGTTGCAAGCCGAGACATATCCCCAAAACGGGCTGTTTCAGTTCGGGTATCAAAGTGTGAATGTTTTCATTACGAAGATAGTTCATTGCCGAACTTGCTTCGCCGACGCCCGGAAAAATCACTTTATCGGCAGAGAGTATTTCGTCTTTATCGTCGGTGATTTTGCAGGAACAGCCTAACCGGTCGAGCGCATTTTTCACCGACGCTGTATTGCCTGCGTTATACTTGATTATTGCTATCATAAACTTCCTTTTGTGCTTGGTATGTTATAGTTATCTGTTTGACGAACGGCGTATTTTACCGCTTTGGCGAAAGCTTTGAAGACGCCTTCGATTTTGTGATGTTCGTTGTCGCCTTCGGCTTTGATGTTGAGATTGCATTTAGCATTGTCGGAGAACGATTTGAAGAAGTGCATAAACATTTCGGTCGGGACTTCGCCGATTTTTTCGCGTCGAAATTCTGCTTCCCAGACAAGCCAGGGACGCCCTCCGAAATCGACGGCAACCTGAGCCAGGCAGTCATCCATCGGCAGGCAAAATCCGTAACGTTCAATGCCTTTCTTGCTTCCCAAAGCCTCAAGAAACGCTTGTCCGAGAGCAATGCCCGTGTCCTCAATCGTGTGATGTTCGTCGATGTGCAAATCGCCTTTTACACTGATAGTTAAATCCATGTTTCCGTGTCGGGCAATCTGTTCGAGTATATGGTCGAAAAAACCTAATCCGGTGGAGATATTGCTTTTACCGCTACCGTCGATGTTGAGACAGACGTCGATGTTTGTTTCCGCTGTTTTTCGGGAAACATGGGCGCAACGGGATATCTGTTTGAGATAAGCGTAGATTTTGCTCCATTCCGTAGTGGTCAAATCTGCATCGGGACAGGCGTCGGCGCTTATCAGGATGGCTTTTGCCCCGAGATTTTTTGCGAGTTCCACGTCAGTCAGTCTGTCGCCAATCACAAACGAGTTTTTCAGGTCGTATCCTCCATGCAAATATTTGTGTAACATGCCCGTACCCGGTTTTCGGGTCGGGAGATTTTCGTGCGGAAAACTTTTGTCGATATGTATATCCGCAAAAGTAATTCCTTCGTTTTCAAATGCACGGATGATTTTATTCTGCACAGGTAAAAAATCGTCTTCGGGAAATGATTCCGTCCCCAAGCCGTCCTGATTGGTAACCATTACAAGTTCGTAATCAAGTTCTTTGGCGATTTTAGCGAGATTCTGAAAAACGCCCGGATAAAATTCAAGTTTCTCAAGACTGTCAACCTGATAATCCGTTGACGGCTCGATAATCAAAGTCCCGTCACGGTCGATAAATAGTACTTTCTTCATGT
>JAISXV010000107.1 GCA_031270335.1 Prevotellaceae bacterium
ATAGATTCGGTCAGACTGAATTTTTTCGTCGACTGGGCGTAAACGCTTCCAAAAAAGAATATTACCAGTATTGACAAAACAACTTTTTTCATAATTAACAACCTTTTCATAATTAACAATTAATAATTAGCAATTAATACATACATTTTCATAACTTTTAGCATCGAAATTTCAACCGCAAGGGACGCAAAGTTTTTCGCAAAGAATATTGTTTTTTCTTTGCGGTAAAAGTTTCGCGAACTATTTCCTTTCAAGCGCTCATCATTCATAACTCTTAACTCTTAGTTTTTAACTCTTAACTTTTAACTCCTCCTTTCTGTAGATCCACCAGTAAATTATCGGCACAACAAACAGACTGACAGGCGTTCCCATAATCATACCGCCGATAGTTGCCACAGCCAGCGGTTTTTCCAATTGCGAACCTAAGTCGCTGGTAAACAACAGCGGAATCATACAGACAATAGACGTCAAACTTGTCATGATGATTGCTTTCAGACGACGACGTCCGGCTTCGTGAATCGCGTCCATCAGCGAATATCCTTCTTTACGGAGCTGGTTCATCACGTCCACTTTGAGGATAGAATCGTTGATGATGATACCCGAAGTAACCACTAACCCGATGGCAGACATGAGGTTCAGCGAATGTCCGGTAACGTACAGCAACGCCAAAGCAAACGTGATATCAATCGGGATTTCGAACAGGATAATCAGCGGCTGTTTGAAGTTCTCGAACTGCGACGACAGAATAAAAAACATCAGCAAAACAGAGATAAACAGAATGACAATCATTTCGTTAATCATCTTTTTGTTGGAAAAAAACGTCCCCGAAAAATCGACTTCCCAATCCATATCTTTGGAGTCGTCCTGCGACACTGTTTCGATGATATTTTCCGGATTATCAGTCTCATAATAATAAAACGGGATATATTCTCCGGCTTTTCCCGCCACAATCGTTTTCAAGTCTTCGGAACGGGTGACACTTACGAAAGTGGACAAAGCCACTTTGTTACGGGTCTGATCTTCGTTTTGCGAGATTTCTATCATGGTTTCGTCGATAATGTTCTGAACGGTCTTTTCGTCGTCGCCCAGAATAATCGGCAAATATTGCTGTTGAGAACGCAAAGTCGCAAATTTGTTTTCCTTGAACGCCGTGCGTAAAGTGCGGGCAATCAAATCGTACGAAATATTATAGAGCAACAGTTTTTCGCGGTCGATACGCAGATTCAGTTGATGCTGGAACGAATTGCCGACAGGCGTTTCGCCCGTTATCTTCGCAACATTTTGTTCCAAATTGTGGATAATGCCGGCGTCGATTTCCCGCGCTTTGTTGGTGGTGTAATATTCCACAACGAGGTCGGGTTCGCCGGTCGAAAATATCTTTTCAAAGATTGTTCCCATAGGCGCAAACGTTACCAGCGCATCGGGATATTTCTTTGATATGTATTCAGTTACTTTCTCTTTCAGGACAGGAATTTCTTTAGCCGTTTTGGTACGCGCATAAAATTCCGATTCCGACGAAGTCTGTTCTTTTTCACGATTCAACAAAAACTGTTGCTGTCCGGAGAGACCCGAATTTTCTTCCGTGATTTCGGCAAGCATTTTTGACAGGTCCAAACAGCGGTCGTAATTTTCCTGCAAATGAATGTTCCGGTTCCAGTCGATTTTTATCATCACTTCGCTTTGATTGATATCCGGCATTTTCTCTTTCGGGATAATCGTAAACAGCCATGCGCAAAGCGGAAGCGTCAAAAATATTATCGTAAACGTCAGTATTTTGTGAGTGAAAACCCAGTTGATTCCGGCATCGTAGATTCGGAACGCGAGAGCTTCTTTTTCACCTCTCTCCCTGCCCATCTCCACAGGTGAGGGGGGAAGTTCGGACGGGTCTATCTCTGTGGGGCGAGGTTTCTTAGCAAACCATCGGCGACTTCTCCCTTTCCCTGTGGGGAGAGGTTTTACCGAGTAAATTATCTTGTAAAGCACAGGGATAAAGACGATTCCTGTAAGATACGACACCAGCAATCCGACTGTTACCGAAAAAGCCTGGTCGAAAAATATTGCTCCTGCCATTCCGCTCAGGAAAATCAGGGGCGCAAACACCGATATATTTGTCAATGCGGAACTTAGCATTGGTATGGCGATTTCTTTTGTTCCTGCGGCGCAGGCTTCCGGCAAAGGCGATTTACGGCGGTGTTGCCCGATATTGTCGCCGACAACGATAGAATTGTCAATCATGTTACCCGAAGCGAGAATCAATCCCGTAAGCGACACCACGTTAAGCGAAATATGAAACAGATAGAAAAACAGCAGACTGATAACTAACGAAACGAAAAGTCCCAAACCGATAATCAGTGATAACCTGCCGTCTTTGAGGAATATAACCGATATCAGGAATACGAAGATAAAAGCAAGCATCATATTCTGTTGCAGGTTCGAAATGGTGTAATCCAGCAATTCGGTCTGATTTTGCGTAACGTTAAATTCTATTTCCGGAAAATCGTGCCTGAACCGTTCAACTTCGTCATTCATCGCCTTTTGCATGTTGATCATGTTCTCTTCCGACTGTTTGATTACCGAAAGGACAATCGCACGTTTACCGTTATATATCGCCATTCCCTTTTCTTTTTCGGGAGCTGTTTCGACTTTGGCAAAATCTTTGAGTTGATAGATGCGGTCGTTTTTGCGGATGTAAATATTCTGGATATCCTCGACCGTCCTGAGAATTGACGAAAACCGGATTACATACTCGAAATATCCGTCACGAACGGTCATGTTTCCCGGTTCGACATTGTTGTTATTGAGCGCCGATTCGATGTCCGACAGCGTTATTCCGCTGACGTCCATCTGTGTTTGGTTGGGCGAGATAATCACCTGCCGTTTCATCAGTCCCGACATGTCGATCATCGCTACCTGCGACAGCTGTTCGAAACGCCGCCGGATAACTGTTTCCGAAAACTCGCTCAGTTCGATGAACTTCGCCACGTCGGTATGTTCAAAACTGAGGTCGGAACGGAGCGTCAAATCCAGATTGAACACCGGGATATCCGTTGCGCTGGCTTTGATGACGCGCGGACGTTCAAACTCACGCGGGAGATAATTCATCGCCGCGTCAATCTTCTCATTTACTTCGATAAACGCCAGATCGGTATTGGCTCCATATTCGAAAGTCATGAAGATAACGGCGTTTCCGTCGCGTGTTTCGCTACGGATATCGCGCAGTTTGCTGACCTGCATCAACTGCTGACGTACAGAACGAACAACAGTGTTTTCCAGTTCACGCGCAGAAGCGTTTTGTCCCGAAATCTGCACAGTAATCTCCGGAATGGCAATATCCGGCAAAAG
>JAISXV010000284.1 GCA_031270335.1 Prevotellaceae bacterium
ATAAATTGATTAAAACCGGTGGAAAAATCCAGTTTTTTTTGTGGTATTCGAAAAAAAGCCATATTTTTGGGGAAAAATAATCGTAATTTGTGTTATGTTTAAGACAGATATATATATCAACAGACGAAACGCACTCCGGAGCCTGATACCTTCGGGAGTAGTGTTGTTTTTGGGGCATGTCGAATCCCCTGTGAACTATGCCGGAAATACTTACCGGTTCAGGCAGGACAGCAATTTCCTGTACTTTTTCGGACTTAATATCCCGCAACTTGCCGGCGTAATCGACATCGAAGAAGGAACAGACTGTATCTACGGTAACGACCTTGATATCGAAGATATTATCTGGAACGGCGACCTCCCGTCGATGGAGCAGTTGGCGGCTCAGGTGGGAATCAGTTCCGTATCGCCGTACAGAGATTTAAGAATCAAACTGACGTCGGCAATCAGGAAAGGACGCAAGATACATTTTGCGCCTCCGTATCGCGGCGACAGCAAGATTATCCTGTCGGATTTGTTGGGATTAAGAATCGGAGAATTAAGCAATTATTCGTCCAAGAAACTGATTAAGTCGATAGTGCAGCTGCGTTCCGAAAAAGAACCCTGCGAAATCGAAGAAATCGAACGCGCCTGCGACACCGGATACGAAATGCACACTCTCGCAATGCGGTTGTGTAAACCCGGAATATTTGAGTATCAGATTACAGGCGCAATGGAAGGAATCGCCGGAGCAGCAAACGGAATGCCTTCGTTTCCGAGCATACAGTCGCAAAACTCGGAAATCCTGCACAACCACAATCACAACAATGTCCTGCAATCCGGGAAAATGCTCGTAACCGACGCCGGAGCAGAGACTTACATGGGCTACGCTTCCGATTTTACGCGAACAGTTCCCGTCGATGGAAAATTCACTGCCAAACAGTTGGATATCTACAACATTGTTCTGGCGGCAAACAATCTCGCTCAGGAAATTGCGAAACCCGGAGTGTTTTATTACGAGGTGCATATCGCTGCGGCAAAGGTCATTACCGAAGGATTGAAAAGCGTAGGTTTGATGAAGGGCAACGTCGATGACGCTGTTCAATGCGGAGCGCACGCCCTGTTTTTCCCGCACGGACTTGGACACATGATGGGTCTCGATGTGCATGATATGGAAGACCTTGGCGAAAAATACGTCGGTTATGACGATGAAATAGAACGTTCGACACAGTTCGGAACGGCATACCTGCGTTTGGGACGACGACTGAAAAAGAATTTTGTCCTGACCGTCGAACCCGGAATATACTTTATTCCGGCGTTGATAAACAAATGGAAATCGGAAAAAATAAACAGTTCGTTTATTGATTTCCGGAAGGTCGGGGAATACATTGATTTCGGAGGTATCCGTCTGGAAGATAACATAGTTATAACAGATGAAGGATGCCGGCGTCTGGGTAAAAAACGTATCCCGATAACGCAGGAAGAAGTCGAACAAGAAATGAGTAAATAAACTGTTTGGTCACAATGGATAGAAATGTTTCTTGCACAAGTCGTTCGGGAGTTGTTTCGGATATAACAGCCGAAAATATTGCAGTCAATATTATCAGTGTATCAGCATGTTCGGAATGTAGCGCCAATGCGATGTGTTCGGCATTCGAACGGCGCGAAAAGATTGTTTTCGTACCAAATGCCGGTCAGGATGTGCAATGTGGCGATAAAGTCAATGTAATGATGAAGATAAGTATGGGAATGAAGGCGGTTTTGCTGGCTTATTTTATGCCGGTGATAATCGTTATAGCGATGCTCCTGTTGCTGCTCGAAGTGGGAACGGGAGAATTTTATGCGGGTATAATATCATTGGTATCGCTTGTGGGATACTATTTTGTGATATATCTGGTCAGGGAAAAATTAAAAAAACAGTTTTCGTTTTATATCGAAAAAGCAAACTGAAATTAGATGGAGACAATCATTTTCACTGTATTAGTTTTAAGCTCCATGGGAGTATTGCTGGCTGTGATTCTTTATTTTGTCGCGCAGAAGTTTAAGGTGTTCGAAGATCCACGTATCGACGAAGTTGCCGAAATCCTTCCGGGCGCCAACTGCGGAGGATGCGGCTATGCCGGATGCAGGGCTTTTGCGGAAGCGCTGGTTAAAAACGATGATATTTCGACCTTGCTCTGTCCTGTCGGCGGGAGCAGCGTGATGAACAAAGCGGCTGAACATCTGGGTAAAACAGCCGCCGTCAAAGACCCTTTGATTGCGGTAGTTCGTTGCTCCGGTTCGTGTGAGGCGCGACCAAGAACGAATCTGTTCGAGGGCGCAAAGTCCTGCGCTGTGATGTCCACAACATATTCGGGCGATACGGGTTGCAGTTTCGGCTGTCTGGGACAGGGCGACTGCGTGGTTGCCTGCACTTTCGACGCAATTTACATCAATCCCGAAACGCTGTTGCCCGAAGTGGACGAGGAAAAATGTACCGCCTGCGGTTCATGCGTCAAGGTTTGTCCGAAATTCATCATCGAACTGCGGAAAAAAGGTCCGAAAAACAGGCGGATATACGTTTCCTGCGTCAATAAGGACAAAGGCGGCGTGGCGCGGAAATCGTGTGGAGCGGCATGTATCGGCTGTATAAAGTGTCAGAAAGTCTGCGCTTTCGATGCGATAACCATAGCCAGCAATCTGGCGTATATCGACAATACGAAATGCCGTCTGTGTCGCAAATGCGTGACCGAATGCCCGACAAACGCAATCAGGGAATTGAATTTTCCACCAAAAAAACAGGAGGTTAAAAGCGAATGAAGATTTACATTAATGTCTGATTGTCGAAAAAGATGTATCTTTGTATTCGAAAAAAAACAGGATAATGGCAAAAGAGGATAAACAGAGAAGCAAACGCAAATCCATTACAGTAAGTAAAGTAGATAAAGGATTGGGCGTTTTCATTAATCCGCGAAGTGATTTCGGGTTCAAACGCTTGTTCAACAATGCGAATATGATGATATCTTTTTTGAACAATGTTGTTTTTAACAAATCTTTTGTTAAGTCGGTAACATTTTTATCCGTAGAGCATTTCGGCGAGACAGATGTAGAACGTGTTATCATATCCGACACCGACTGCAAAACTCAAAGCGGAGAAAATATATTGGTAGAGATGCAGAATGCCAAACCGAAAAATTTTATAGAAAGGTTGCTGTATTATCTCGCTCATCTGATACGCTTTCAATCGCCACCGAAAAGCAAAACAAAAGGGAAAACGAAAAAAACGCCATGGAACTATGACCTGAAAGCGGTGTATATAGTTGCGATTGTTAATTTTCCGATGATGAAAGACAAAAAATTAAAGGACATTATAATCGGCAGGGCAAAGTTGATATACGAAAATACAGACGTAGCGCTTTCGGATAAATTGAATTTAATAATAATCGATTTGACCAAGTTCAACAAAAAAGAAGATGAATTGAAAACAGAGAAAGATTTCTGGTTATACACACTCAAATATGCTGAAAAGTTGAGCGAGCAACCCGAAATAATGAATAAAAATAAGACATTTAATGCATTATATGATATATTAAGTACAAATAAATTAAATCCGGATGAAATGAAAGCATACAATGACATTGTTATTAACATGGAAACAATGAGCCTTTTCATGGATGAGCCTATGCAAAAAGCCGAAAAAAGAGGCGAAAGAAGAGGCGTAGAAAAAGGCGTCAAAGCTACGACAGTCAAATTTGTCTTCAAGACCATTGACAAAGGTTTTTCGGTAGAAGAAATTGCCGATATAACAGACCTGACAGTCGAACAAGTACGCAATATTCTGAAAAACAGAAAACAATAAAGCGTTTGAAATTATAGATTTTAGATGATGAAGATTAAAACATTTAAACACGGGGGAATACATCCCTACGACAATAAAATATCAGCCGAATCGACAATCGAAACTGTTGCTCCCGAAGGCGTTATGCAGATATTTCTTTCGCAGCATATCGGCGCTCCGGCTGCGCCCGTTGTGGCTAAGGGCGACAAAGTTAAAGTCGGTCAACTGATTGCAAAAGCAACGGGATTTGTTTCGGCAAACATCCATTCGTCTGTGTCGGGGACGGTGACGAACATCGACCTTGTCGCCGACCATCTGGGAATCAAAAAGGAAGCAATCACAATAAAAGTCGAGGGCGACGAATGGTTAGACGATATCGACCGTTCGGATGACATTGTGAAAGAAATAAAACTGTCGGCAGAAGAGATAGTTAAGAAAGTCGCCGATTCGGGACTTGTCGGTTTGGGTGGCGCGGCGTTTCCTTCGCACGTCAAGCTTTCCGTACCTCCGGGCAAAAAGGCTGAGTATCTTATCATCAACGCCGCCGAATGTGAACCGTATCTCACTTCCGACTACAGGCTGATGATGGAACATACGGAAGAGTTAATGATTGGCGTTCAGATATTAAAGAAGGCTATCGGTGTGCCGGTAGCATACATCGGAGTCGAGGTGAACAAGCCGAAAGCAATCGAAAAATTAAATTCCCTGAGGTCCGGATATGAGGGAATCGAAATAGTTCCGCTCAAGAAAAAGTATCCTCAAGGCGGTGAAAAACAGTTGATAAAGGCTGTGACAAATCGTGAAGTGCCTTCGGGCGGTTTGCCGATCGACGTGGGCGCAATAGTTCACAATGTGGGAACGACATTTTCGGTGTACGAGGCTGTACAGAAAAACAAACCGCTAATAGACAATGTCGTAACTGTCACAGGAAAAGATATTTCTGTCCAAAGAAATCTGCTTGTCAGGGTCGGCGCTCCCGTTTCCCGACTTCTGGAAATCGCCGGCGGAATACCCGAATCCACAGGCAAAGTAATCTTTGGCGGTCCGATGATGGGAAAAGCGGCAAGTAATCCCAACGCTCCTACTCAAAAAAGTACGTCGGCAGTGTTGCTCATGCTCGACGGTGAATCGCATCGAGGAAAACCTTCGCCCTGTGTTCGCTGTTCCCGCTGCGTATCCGCCTGTCCGATGAATCTGGAGCCGTATCTGCTTAAACGGTTATCGGAACGAAAACTGTTCGAGGAATCGGAAAAAAACAGCGCTCACGACTGTATCGAATGTGGATGCTGCGCGTATTCCTGTCCCGCAAATATTCCACTGCTCGACTATATTCGTCTAAGTAAAACTGAAGTCTTGAAAATGAAACGAAACAGAAAATAATAAGTCGAAAATGAAAGAATATACATTTCCAACGGAAGAAAAGGAAGACTGTTGTGTAGCGGAGTCTGAGATAGCGTATCAAATTGCCAAACATCGTTATACTTATGCGGATTATCTCAGTTGGGACGACGATGTAAGACGCGAATTGATTGACGGATTTGTCTATGAATTGTCAGCGCCAGTGAGAAGACATGCACAGTTATCGCAAAGACTGTCTTTATGGTTAGGTTCTTTTATAACAAGAAGAAAAGGCAAATGTGAAATTTATTATGCACCTTTTGATGTACGTTTATCGCTGAGCGGTGAAACTGCAGACGATAAAATTGAGACTGTTGTACAGCCTGATATATGCGTAATATGTGACCCGTCGAAACTGGATAAAAATGGCTGTCTCGGCGCACCCGACTTGATTGTCGAAATTTTGTCGCCAAGTACTTCCGGACGTGATTTGAACGAAAAATTCTATCTTTATGAGGCGGTAGGAGTTCGCGAATACTGGATTGTATATCCTGACAAAGATGTATTGAAGGTATTTATATTGCAGGAAAACGGCAAATACGACAATGGAACGGTGTATGTAAAGAAAGGCAAAGCGCCGGTACATATCTTTGAGGGATTGTCTATTGATTTGAAGAAACTGTTTGCATAATAAGTTGTTGTAAAATGATAAATGAAAATGAAAGAGTACACATTTCCAACGGAAGAAAAGGAAGTCGTCAAGCGTCGTTATACTTATGCGGATGTGATTAGATGGGACGACGAAGTAAGGCGCGAATTGATTAATGGCTTTGTTTATACGTTGCCAACTCCATGGACAAAACATGCTGTAATAAAAACTAATTTGGGTGTGCAGATACATCAGTTTATTGAAAGAAGAAAAATCAAATGCAAGATTTTTTTTGCACCTTTTGATATACGTTTATCGCCGACCGGTGAAACTGCCGACGATAAAATTGATAATGTCGTTGAACCCGATGTATGCGTAATCTTCGACCCGTCGAAATTGGATGAACGCGGGTGTCTCGGCGCTCCGGATTTGATTGTCGAAATATTATTGTCGTGTAATAATACAGCCAAACGTATTTTGAACGAAAAATTTCACCTCTACGAAGCAACAGGAGTACGGGAATATTGG
The DNA here is from genome assembly GCA_031270335.1 of Prevotellaceae bacterium. GTDB lineage: Bacteria > Bacteroidota > Bacteroidia > Bacteroidales > UBA932 > JAIRLF01. The sequence continues at coordinate 6,309 of JAISXV010000284.1, forward strand.
GTTATTTATCCAGAAAAAGAAATGTTGAAAGTATTTATTCTCCAAGACAACGGTAAATACGACAACGGAACGGTATATGTGAAAAAAGGTAAAGCGCCGGTACATATCTTTGAGGGATTGTCTATTGATTTGAAGAAACTGTTTGCAGAATAAGTTGTTGTAAAATGAAAGAGTACACATTTCCAACGGAAGAAAAAGAAGACTGTTGCGTAGCGGAGCCTGAGGTAGCATATCAAACTGCCAAACATCGTTATACTTATGCAGATTATCTCAGTTGGGACGACGATGTTAGACGCGAATTGATTGACGGATTTGTCTATGAACTGGCGTCGCCAGT
>JAISXV010000019.1 GCA_031270335.1 Prevotellaceae bacterium
CCGGCTACAATTACCCAATAGCTTGTCTGATAGCCGATTCCGCCTGTCCAGTCCACGATGGCGTTTTGCAAGAGGGGCAGGATACCGCCACCGCAAACCAGCACCATAAAGATACCCGACGCTTTCTCGGTAAATTTGCCAAGTCCTTCAACCGCCAAGTTGAAGATACCGCCCCACATTACCGAAGTGCAAAGTCCGGCAAGGACAAGCAAAACAGCGTTGAGGGGAACATTGGCAGTACCGAAGAACGGCAATACTTTCTTGAATACAGGCATTGCAATGTATGAATCAATTGAACCTACGGGAACAAAAATTGCAGCCAGCGTCAAACCCAAACCAACAACAGAGGCTACTCCAAGCATCGCTTTCGCCGATACTTTACTGCCGATAGCCGCGCCGACAAGTCGTCCGATCAGCATCAAAAACCAATAGGTTGCGGCAACCGATCCTGCGATGGCTTCGGTATCTTCGGGAAGAAGTTTCAGATTGGGATCTTGCAACCATTTTTGCAGTATGTTAGGTACGCCTACTTCAACGCCCACATACACGAAGATGCCTATCGCGCCAAGCACAAAGTGGCGGAACGATAATGCGCTGTATTTAGAAGAAATTGCAGCCTTTTTCTTTTCTTCCGACTTTTCGGGAATGGTTGAAAAGAAGATAACTACAAATGCAAATGCAAAAATGGCAAGTGCTGCATACATTAACGGTGCTACATCGCTAATCTGAGCGTTTTTAATGCCCTGAGGAATCAAAATACCTGTCAGGAAAATAACTGCCGTTCCGCAAAGCGAGTTGAACGAACCGCCAAGTTGAATCAATTGGTTACCCTTGTTGCCACCACCGCCGAGCGAGTTGAGCATCGGGTTTACAACGGTGTTGAGCAAACACATCGAGAAACCTGCCACGAACGCGCCGAGCAGATAGATGCCGAAACTGCCTGCGTATCCCGAAATTGTTTGGATTCCGACGCCGAGAAAACCAACGGCGATAGCGATGAGGGCTGTTTTTTTGTATCCGAGTTTTTGTAGCAGATTACCAGCAGGATAGCCCATCACTGCGTAAGCAATGAAATTGGCAAAGACACCCAGTGTACCCATCCATTTTGCTACATTAAACTGATACGTAAGAATATCGCCCATTGGCGATGCGAGGTTCGTAACGAACGAGATCATACCAAAGAGGAAAATCATCACGATGATTGCGACAATGTTGCCATTGTTCTTGTTTTGAGTTGTTGTCATAACTTTTTAAGAATTTAATTATTTATATTAATGTTATTATTCAATTCGTCTTGCACCGTCGCTTATTACTACATCATATACTTTTGCGTCGATACCGAATTTTGTTTTATAGTCGGCAACTGCGCCGGCGATAAAAGCCTCGTATTTCGATTCTTCGACCAGATTGATAGTGCATCCGCCAAAGCCTCCGCCCATGATACGCGAGCCTGTAACTCCGTATTTTTTAGCGACGTCGTTGAGAAAATCCAACTCTTCGCAACTTACTTCGTACAGTTTGCTGAGACCGGCGTGCGTCTCGTACATTTTCTGTCCCACAGTTTTGTAATCGTCCTTATTCAGAGCGTCGCAGACATCGAGCAGACGCTGTACTTCGCCGATAACAAACTTGGCGCGACTATAATCCTCAGCGCTGATTTCGGTTTTCACCTCTTCGAGCATGGCGAAATTGGCGTCACGCAAAAATTCCACTTCGGGATGACGTTTACGTATCGCAGCCGCAGCCGCTTCGCACGATTCCCTGCGACGGTTGTAAGGATTGTTGACTAATTCGTGTTTAACACGCGAATCTAACAAAACCAGTTTGTAACCAACGGGGTTGAACGGCATGTACTGATGTTCGAGCGAACGGCAGTCGAGACGAATCAGATTGCCCTGTTTTCCGAAAAGCGAAGCAAACTGATCCATGATTCCGCATTTCACGCCGACGTAATTGTGTTCGGTTGCCTGTCCGATTTTTGCGAGTTCGAACTTATCGAAACCATAACCGTACAAGTCGTTCAAAGCAAACGCAAAAGCGCTTTCGAGGGCTGCCGACGACGAAAGCCCTGCACCAAGAGGAACATCGCCGTAAAATACAACGTCGAAACCTTTGACCTCTTCTATGCCACGTTTTTCAAATTCGCGAACCACTCCGAAAATGTATTTTGCCCAGGATTGTCCCGGCAAGTTAGTCTGAGTAAGTCTCATTTCGGAAAATTCTATGTAATCCATCGAAAATGCATGAATTCTGTCGGCTACACGAATTGTGTTATAGCCGGTGGCTTTGATAGCCAGAGTTATACCTTTATCTATAGCTCCGGGTAAGACGAATCCGCCATTATAATCGGTATGTTCGCCTATTAAATTGACTCTGCCGGGAGCGGTGTATATTCCATCCGGCGTTCCAAACAGATGGTCTGCAAAACTCTTTTTTAATGCCTTTAGATCCATAATAATAATTTTTATAATGTTGCAAAAATAATTTCAATCACATGATTATATGTTTTCCCGGGACGAAGGATACAACTCGGGAAATCTTTGAGATTCGGAGAGTTGGGACTGTATTGCGCTTCAAGACAGAACGCCTCTCTCTCACCGTACTTTTTACCTTTCTTACCCGGACGAACGCTCGTCAAAAAGTTTGATGTGTACAGATGCACAGTCGGATAAGTGCTGCTCATCTGCAAATATCGTCCCGATTCAGGATCGACGGCTTCGGCAATGATCTGCAATTTACCGTCGTCAACAGTTTTCACAAGGAAACTTTCGTCGTAGCCTTTTCCCATGACGAGTTGCTCGTGGTCGTTATCAATATCCTGACCGATAGCTTTAACCTTATGGAAATCGTATGGAGTTCCTTCGACGGGAACGATTTCGCCGCTGACAATGCAACCGGTTTTCATCGGAAGGAATTTGTCGGCTCTGATTACCAGTTGCTGATTAAGAATCTTGCCTTCGCCGGCGAGATTAAAGTAGGCGTGATTTGTCAGGTTGACCGGAGTGGCTTTGTCGGTTTCGGCTCGAAATTCGATAGTCGCCTTGTTGTTATCGTCCCAGCGGTAACGTACGCTTGCTTTCAGTTCGCCCGGGAAACCCTGGTCGCCGTCGGGGCTGACAATCGAAAACGTTACTCCGTCATCTTCGATTTTGCTGTCCCACACTCTGAAACTGAGTCCTTCGACTCCTCCGTGAAGACAGTTCGGCGCAACATTTGGAGTAATGTTATACTCCTCGCCGTCGATAACGAAATGCGCATTTTCGATTCTGTTTGCAAACCGTCCTACGCTTGCGCCAATATAGCATGTATCAGTCAGATATCCTTCCAAATCGGAAAATCCGAGAAGAACGTCGTCTTTTACTCCCTTTTTGTCGGGAACAATGGCGGAAACCCAGATAGCGCCGTAATTTGTTACTGCTATGCTGTTTCCGTGTATGTTTGTTATGGTGAACAGTTCAACTTTTTTACCTTTTGCTTCACCAAAATCAGTCGCTTTTACTTCCATAAATTATCGGGATAAACATTATTTTCAACAAGTTGATTTATTTTGGCTATCACCGAAGGTTTGTCTTCCTTGTATGTGACTCCAAACCATTGAGAATCGGTATCAAGAACTTTGACGGTAGAAATCTTATTCTGTATAAGATAATTAATCATCAACGGGATAAAAAACTCCGATTTGAGTTCCTGACCATGTTCGTCGAAGAATTTTTTGAAATACGTTTCGGAATGTTGGAAATAGTCGGGCGTAAAACCCCAGATGTTCATCGACACGGGCGTATTGTCTTCGATGAGATGCCATTCTCCGTTAGCGTCTTTGTATTTGATTCCGCCGTCAAGCCGCTCGATATGCGTGCGTTCGACTACTTCTGTGAGATAGCCGTTTTCGTCGGTCTGCGAAACGCCACGCGCCACAGAGCCACTCTCCGACAGCGTGTTCTGTATCCTGAATCCGACCATCGAATACTGATTGGTCTTACCATAAACACTACTCAGAAATTTGCTCATCACCTCAAACGATTTCCGTCCATAAAAATCGTCGGCGTTAATTACGCAAAACGGCTCTCTAATAATATCTTTCGCCATTAACACAGCATGATTTGTTCCCCAGGGTTTTTCCCGTTCCGGATTGGGCTTATATCCATCCGGCAAATCCGTTATCTCCTGATAAATAATATCAACAGGGACATATTTCGCAAACCGGGCATTGACAAATTCCCGAAACGGCTCGTCAAAACTGTGACGGATAACAAATACGACTTTGCCAAAACCTGTTTGTATGGCGTCGTACACAGAATATTCCATAATTGTTTCACCCGAAGGACCAACTCCGTCCATTTGTTTCAGTCCCCCATATCGGCTGCCTAAACCCGCAGCAAGTACAAAAAGTGTCGGTTTCATCCAAATTTTCTTTTTAAATATTACGACTAAATTAACTTATAAATTCTACATTAACACATCATTATCCTCATTCAATCATCAAAAATAAACCGAATAATGCAACGGCGAAGATAATGATTTTTATTTATAATGAACATTTTTTTCTAATCAATTCCTTGAAATCACAATCCTTTCATTGACGGATGTTTTGAACGTCAGCAACTCGCCGGTCAGGTTTTCGGAAGGCTTTCCGTTCCGGATGAGGAGAACTTTTGCTGTTCCCCATGGATTTTTCAGTTTGCATAGACCGCCTTTTTCACTATGAATAGTGAGATGAAACACCGTTCCGTTTGCAAGTTTGCTGCTGACTAAAAATGCGCCTGCCGCACGCAGAGTTGTGAATGTGGCGTTGATCTTTTTGTCCCAGTTGGGATATAAGTGAATGACTCCGTTATAACTCTGCATCAAACATTCGTTGATGACCACCGGTAAAGCGAAATTTTCGAACCACATACCCATAGCGCCCATCCAGTCGAAGCCTGTTTCGTCAACATATCGTCCGCCCGATTGCAACACATAGTCCGCAACCGTCTTATTCGGCAACATTGCATAATTCACCTGTCGTTTAAACTTTTCGACGTCGAGAATCCCCAGACGGGCGGCTTGCAGATTAAGCATGACAATATCGTTGCCGCCTTCGTTCTGATGCGCCTTGAACGTGTTGACTAAAATGTTGTAAACATCTTTCGGAGCATCAATACCGAACTCTTCGCCCGGAAAAACATGCAACAGATTGGCGGGAAGATTATAGACCATTTTGTCGTTTTCTTCCGGTACAGATGTGTAAATAAGTCCGTATTTTTCGGATTGAGCAGTGGAATATTCCGGCATCCTGGAGAGAATCCGTTTCACATCTTTCAACAGTCCGGCTTCCTGTTTCTGATATTTCAGCACATCGACCGCTTCGATAAAAGCATTGAAGATAAATTTCGTCAATGTGATATCGACCTGAGTGTCATAGTTGTACTTGAATCCGGGTTGCAGTCCGTACAGTTCGGGCGGGACAGATGGGAAAATGTGATATTTATCGTCGTTCCACTGCGCGCCGTGAGCGTCGGGACGCGTCATGTAATCAACCAGAAACATTACCGCATCTTTGATCGGCTCGTATGCTCTGTTTTTCAGAAAATCGACGTCCATAGAATAGAGATAGTGCCACCAAAGACCCTGTACCGTCCAAGGCGTTTCGAAAACCTCCCAGCCCCAGTCGGGAACAGGATACGGATGTAAGGTCATATCAACAGGATACGCCGAATGCGGAAAAAACGCTCCGCGCATACCGTAATATTCTTTCGCCCATTTCCGGCTGATGGGTAAAAGATGATGTACCATATCAACATACGGAATATTTTTGTCGAGACGGTTGCTCGAAAATGGAAGCCAGAACGGTTGTTGAGTATTGTAATTCATGTGATAATCACCGTGCCATGCCGTGCCGATACTGCCGCGACTCCAGTTGGCAAACAGTCCGGGACAGGTCACTCCGGCTTTCACAGCACAATTGAAGAAGTAATGATTCCAGTACCATATTTTTTCCAGAAAATCGTCGGCAAGATCGACGCCCGACTTGTTCCAATATGTCGCCCACTGTTCACGTGCATCTTGCAGAGCTGCCTGATACGAGCCTGTTTCCGGTGGAGTTATGTCGTTATTGGTTTTCACTTCGGAAGCAAGACCTTCGCGCAACGAAATATTTCCAATCATCGGCACATCGCCGGCAACGATATATCGTTCAAGAGGTTTTAAAGGATTTGCAATTCCCAGAGTGTTGTAATGCACGCCTTCGGCAATGGGCAAATTCAAACGTGCTTCGAGCCGGAAAGCGCGGTCTTTGGGATGACCCTTTTCCTTATCGTACACATCGGGTTCCTGATAGGGCAATGTCTGCGTAAAACTCAACGACGACGCAGTGTTTGCAATCGTATATCTCGGCATATCCGTTGCAGCGCTTCCGTCGGGAATGACGCGCAGACGGTTGAAACATGATGGTTGTGCCGTTCCTTTTTCGTCGATCAAACGAAACCACAGAATATCCGCCGACTGTCCGGTGAATATCTCCAGAATGTTTTTCACGCCGTTGTTAAGCAGATACACTTCGCATACACCATTGGAGATGTCAATCTTGTGACCGAGCAATTCCACTTGCCGACGGTCGAATCCGAGTACGACTGTCCCGCACGGAAACGGACGCGGATAAGATTTCCGATAATTCTCTGCCGTCATACTGAGATAATCTTTGAACTCCTTATCGTCATTGATAGTCTTCAAATCGGGCGATAACGCCTTTGCTTTTTTGAAGATTTCGTCGAACGTACCGATAATATCACGGTTATTTTCGGCGACACGGATGTCCCACACGTTATTATGTCCGAAGTGAAACACCACGGCGTCGGGTCGAGTGACTACCACTATTCCCAATCCGCCATTACCCAGCACAGCGCCCTCAAAAAAATTGACAGCCGGCTTGTTCATCTCAATCGGATATTGCCGCGCTTTCGCAACAACATCCATATCCTGTGATATGCCATAATAGTGACATAGCAGGGAAAAAATAATTGCAAATGTTCTTTTCATATTTTTCATATATATACTTTTTTTTCGCCACAAAGGTAATACTTTTTACATTAATTGAAAATTTATAGCATAAATTATCCGGTTTTTACGCTTTTTCATCTCAAATATTTTTGATTACAATTATCAATATAACAGATAGATATAAAAAAATGTAAAAAAAATTGACTGTTTATAGTTTTGTTTAAGAAAAAAAAGTTTACTTTTGAGCGGTTTTGTAGATATAAACATTGATATAAATGAAAAAGAAAATTTACATTATTGCAGGAATAGCAGTTTTAGGGGCAATCGGAGGCATATACTTCTTTGCCGGCTCAAGTGAGGCTGTAGATCAAAAAGTTAAAGCTCAAAAAGGTTTTTTTGAGATTGTCGTAACCACGACAGGCGAACTTCAGGCTCTTAATATGGAAAATATCAACGCTCCCGAAGAACTTCGAGGGCGGAATGTGCGGATTGCCGACATCAAAATCCTGGATTTGGTGCCGGAAGGAACCGTAGTGGATTCGGGCGACTATGTCGGCGCTCTCGACAGGTCAAGTTTGGACAACTCCATGAAAACCACCGAAACAGAACTGGAGCAAATAAAAGCCCAGTATGAAAACGCTTTGGTGGATACGTCTTTGAATCTCCAGCAAATGAGAGATAATATTCAGAATCTCCTCTTTGCACTCGAAGAATCGAAGATAACCATGGAACAAAGCGTGTATGAACCGCCTGCAACACAACGCAAAGCAAAAAACGATTACGACAAAGCGCTTCGTAATTATGAACAGGATTTGCAACGGTACACTCTTCGTCAGGAACAGGAATCGGGTAAAATTAAGGATATACAAATAAAATTGTCACGTAAAGAAAACGAATACAACGACATGCTTGACCTTATCAGTCGATTCACAATTTACGCTCCGAAACCCGGAATGGTCATCTATCTCAAAGAATGGGGCGGCTCGAAAAGAAAAGTCGGCTCAACAGTATCGCCCTGGGACAGAACAATTGCGACTTTGCCCGACTTGTCCGTGATGGTGTCGAAAACATACGTCAACGAAGTCGATATCAGCAAAATACGAACCGGACAAACGGTCAGGCTGGGAGTCGATGCATTTCCCGACAAAAAATATACGGGATTAGTGACTGACGTAGCAAACGTTGGTGAACAACTGAAAAATTCGGACGCAAAAGTATTTGAAGTATTAGTACGTATGAATCAGTCGGATTCGATACTGCGCCCTTCGATGACAACATCCAACGAAATTTTGATTTCCACGATTCCGGACGTCGTTTATGTGCCTCTGGAAGCGCTGTATGCCGACAGTGTTCCTTTTGTTTACCGTACCAACGGGACAAAACAGGTGGTTATCCCGGGCGAAATGAACGACAATTTCAGGATTATCGAACAGGGACTTGAAGAAGGCGACGAAGTATATCTGTCAACTCCCGAACATCCCGAAAAGTTTGAACTGGTTGGGCAGGATCTTATCCTGGTAATCAAAGACAGGCAAGCAAAACAAAAAGAAGAGGCGCTTCGTCAGGAACGCGAAAAAAATCAAAACGATAACCGTCGCGGCGGATTTAATATGCCCGGTCAAGGTGGAATGGGACCGGGAGGTAACCGTCCTCGCGGTGGAGGTGGAGGAAATCGCCGTAATTAATCAGTCAAATTTAACAGTAAAAAATTATGTTACAACGTTATATGCACGATATCATAATTGCTCTCGAAGCAATTATGAGTAATAAACTGAAATCAATGCTCACAGCCTTGGGTATAATTTTCGGAGTAGCAGCGGTTATCAGTATGCTCGCTATCGGAAACGGCGCTCAACAGGAAATTCTGGAACAGATCAAAATGGTGGGCGTCAATAATATAGTTATAGTTCCAGTGCTTAACGAAGATAAAGAGGAATCTGAGGAAGGCGAAAGCCAGTCGAAGAAATTTTCACCCGGACTGACTTTGGCAGATGCAAAAGCTATCCGTTCAGTCGTTCCGGGCGTCGAAAACATCAGTCCCGAAGTAAGTTACAGTTCAGCGCTTCAATATGGCGGCATCAGATATCCCGCCAAAGTACAGGGCGTTTCTGTCGATTATTTCAAACTGTATAACCTTCCACTCGAATCGGGAATGTATTTCAACGAAGAGCAGGATAAATACGGTATGCCTGTCTGTGTAATAGGCAGTAACGTGCGGACAAAATTTTTCAACGAAACGAATCCTATAGGGAAATTTATCAAATTCGGGAATATCTGGCTCAAAATCATAGGCGTACTTCGAAAAACGGACATAACCGTAAGTTCGTTCGACAATGCGGGCGTTAATGTCTATAACGACAATATATTTGTTCCCGTTACGACTGTGCTTTTGCGATATAACAACAGGGCGACGGTCAATAAACCTTCGTCATCGACAAGTGGCGTAATTGTATTTTCCGGCGGTATGATCCGGGTTTCGTCATCATCGTCAAGTGGCAGTACATCTGCTAATTACAATCAGTTGGACAGAATCATTGTCCAGATGTCGGAGACCGAAAAGTTGAATCCTACAACCGAAGTCCTGAGCCGGATGATGCTTCGCCGGCATCAGGGAGTAAAAGATTACGAAATCACTGTTCCCGAAATGCTTCTCAAACAGCAACAGCGAACAAAAGATATTTTCAATATAGTGCTTGGCGCAATTGCCGGTATCTCACTGTTAGTCGGCGGGATAGGAATTATGAACATCATGTTTGCTTCCGTCATGGAACGTATCAAAGAAATCGGTACGCGGCTTGCCATAGGGGCAAAAAAAGCGGATATCGTAGCGCAGTTTCTTTCCGAAGCAATACTTATCAGCGTCAGCGGAGGCTTGATAGGAGTAATACTCGGCATTGCACTGTCGTATCTCATAACAGCGATGTTCGAGATAAAGACCATAGTGTCAGTTCTTTCGGTGATTCTGGCTTTCGGGATTTCCGCCGCTGTCGGGGTTATCTTCGGATATGCTCCGGCGAAAAAAGCATCGGAACGCGACCCAATAGAATCGTTGAGATACGAATAGATTGTAGATTGTAGATTTTTGATTGTAGATTTTTGATTGTGGATTTTTGATTGTGGATTTTTGATTGTGGATTTTTGATTGTGGATTTTTGATTGTAGATTTTTGATTGTAGATTTTTGATTATGTATATATACGACGTACAGATACGGACACGCTATAACGAAACCGATAAAATGGGCATTATATATCATGCAAACTATATAAGTTATTACGAAATTGCACGTGCCGAAATGTTGCGTAGTACAGGCGTTTACTCATACAGCGAAATGGAAACCGCCGGAATAATGATGCCCGTAGTGGAAATTCAAAGCAAATATCTTTTGCCGGCATATTATGATGAAAATCTGACTGTAAGAGTGATTATCAAGGAAATGCCAACTGCGAAAATAACTTTTTTCTTTGAAGTTTTCAACGAAAAACAGGAACTGTTGAATACAGGTATGACTACTCTTGCATTTATGAACTCCCAAACCCGCCGTCCATGCCGCCCTCCACAAAAATTGATAGATTGTATGAAAAATTATTTTTGAATATCTTTGCACTTTAATAATTTAAAAAATTGAACAGATGGAATACAGAGAAACAGGAAAAACCGGAATGAAAGTTTCCAATATCAGTTTCGGCGCTTCGTCGTTAGGCGGAGTTTTTCACTCGCTCAAAGAGGAAGAAGGCATCAAAGCCGTGCATACCGCTGTGGATAACGGCATTAACTTTATCGACGTGTCGCCTTATTACGGATATCTGAAAAGCGAAACGGTGTTGGGTAAAGCGTTGAAAGACATCGACAGAGACAGATATTATCTTTCGACAAAAGTAGGACGTTACGGAAAAGACGGAGCCAATCACTGGGATTATTCGGCAAAACGGGCAACGGAAAGCGTTTACGAAAGTCTGGAACGTTTAAATGTTGATTATGTTGATATTATCAACGTGCATGACATCGAATTTGCCGATTTGGAACTTGTCTGCAATGAGACTTTACCCGCTTTGACGGCATTACGCGACAAAGGCGTAGCAAAACACGTGGGTATCACCAATTTGACGCTTCGACATTTCAAGTATGTGATTGACCATGTTCCGGCAGGAACGATCGACAGCGTCCTGTCGTTCTGTCATTACTGCCTGAACGACGACGCTTTAGCCGATTATCTTGACTATTTTGAGGAACGCGGAATCGGCGTCATCAATGCCTCGCCTTTTTCGATGGGACTGCTCACCGAACGGGGCGCTCCCGACTGGCATCCGGCTCCGAAACCTTTGCAGGAGGTGTGTCGTAAGGCAGCATTGCACTGTAAGTCAAAAGGAAAATCTATCGAGCAGTTGGCTGTGAAATATTCGGTAAGCAACCCTCGCATTGCTACGACTTTGTTCAGTACAACACGTCCGGAGGCTGTGTTACAGAACATTCGCTGGGCAGAAGAACCGCTCGACGAAGATTTGTTACGCGAAGTTCAGGATATTCTGGAATCGAGATTCCGCGATACCTGGTTAAACAGCTAATTTTTTTGATTTAGTGATGACGAAAGACAGACAAATAACTGTTATCGACGCCCATTCGCATCTTTGGCTATGGCAGGATACGAGGGTAAACGGGAAGAAAATACAGACGCTCGAAAACGGTAAATCGCTGTTTATGGGAGAAATAAGGCAAATGTTACCTCCGTTTATTATCGACGGACATAATACCGCCGAAATCTTTCTTTCGAACATGGATTACGCGCAGGTTTCGGCAGCCGTTGTAACTCAGGAATATATCGACGGTTTGCAGAACGATTATCTTTGGGAAGTCGAACAGAAATATCCGAATCGTTTTCTGTGTTGCGGGATGGTGGACGCCCGTCAGCCCGGATATTTCGAACATGCGGAAACTCTGATCAGTAAGGGATTCAAGGCTATCAAACTGCCTGCCGAACGTTTGATTATGAACGATAAACGAGTGATGTTGACCTGCGACGAAATGATGAAGATGTTTCGTCTTATGGAGAAAAACGACGTGCTGTTTTCGGTCGATTTGGCTGCGGGAGCGGAGCAGGTTCCCGAAATGGAGGAAATCATCGCCGAATGTCCGGATTTGCGGATTGCTGTCGGGCATTTTGGACTTGTCACACGTCCTAACTGGCAGCAGCAAATCAAGTTAGCCCGTCATCGGAATGTGATGATTGAATCCGGCGGCATCACCTGGCTGTTCAACGACGAATTTTATCCGTTCAAAGGCGCGGTGTGGGCAATCAAAGAGGCAGCGGCGTTAGTCGGCATCGAAAAACTGATGTGGGGTTCAGATTATCCGCGTACTATCACCGCCATAACGTACAGAATGTCTTACGATTTCGTTCTTAAATCGAATCTGTTGTCTGAGGAAGAAAAGACATTGTTTCTCGGCGAAAATGCAAGGAGATTCTACCGTTTCGAAAACCTTGTCAGTTTGCCATACATCAAGAACATGTCGGAATGATTCCGATTGATAAATGAATAATAAAATAAATAAGTAAATGAAAGCTATACAAATAGTACAGGCGGGAGAAATAAAACTTGCAGATATACCCGTTCCTTCGATATCGCCAAACGAAGTATTGTTGAAAATCAAATACGTTGGCTTCTGTGGCTCAGACCTTAATACTTACTTGGGCAAAAATCCGATGGTCAAACTTCCCGTCATTCCGGGACACGAAATCGGCGCAGTGATTGAAGCTGTCGGCAAAGATGTGCCAACTCATTTAAAAACAGGGATGTCGTGTACTGTAAACCCTTATACGGCTTGCGGGAACTGTCCTTCGTGCCGGAATGGTCGTCCTAATGCCTGCCAGTTCAACCAGACGTTGGGAGTGCAGCGTAACGGCGCTATGAGCGAGTATATTGCAGCGCCCTGGAGCAAAGTCATTGCCGATTCGGCGATTTCGTCAAGAGATTTTTGTCTTGTCGAACCCATGAGCGTGGGTTTCCACGCCGTCAATCGTGGACAGGTCAGCGATTTGGATACTGTGGCGGTCATAGGTTGCGGAATGATAGGCGCAGGCGCTATTGTCCGTGCGGCGATTCGTGGCGCAAAGGTTATTGCGATAGATATCGACGACGCTAAACTCGCCCTGTCCAAACGTTTAGGCGCAAGTTTTACCGTCAATTCCCAAACGGAAAACGTACACGAGCGTTTGCAGGAAATAACCGGAAATCAGGGTCCCGACGTGATTATCGAAGCAGTCGGCGCTCCTCCGACTTATCAGATGGCTATCAACGAAGTAGCGTTTAC
>JAISXV010000028.1 GCA_031270335.1 Prevotellaceae bacterium
ACAAAGGAAATGACGGCTGTCGATTTGGCAAAAAGTCTTTTGAACGACGCCGGTAACGACTTGCACAAACTCGGAAAAATGAGCATCAATGACTTACAGAAATACAAAGGCATCGGCGTTGCACGGGCGGTAACAATCGCCGCCGCTCTGGAGTTGGGACGAAGACGAAAAGAATTCGACAGGCAGGAAAAAGAAAAAATCAGAAGCTCAAAAGAAATCTACGACGTGTTCTATCATTTATTAGCCGATTTGCCTTACGAAGAATTTTGGATGATGTATCTCAATCCTTCCAAGAGCGTGATTAGCAAGGTGAAAATAAGCATGGGCGGAACAGACATGACAGGAGTCGATGTGAAACTTATTGCAAAATCGGCTATCGAATGTCTGGCGTCGTCGGCAGTTGCCGTCCACAACCATCCGTCCGGAAACGTAACTCCAAGCGCTTCCGACAAGTATCTTACGGTGAAAATCAAAGAAATATTATCCCTTTTCGGCATACCGTTAATCGACCATGTGATTGTTGCGGATGACCGTTATTTCAGTTTTGCCGACGAAGGAACAGTATTATAGCTGGTTAATTATTAGAGATCAACGACTCTGTTAAGGTATTCGGAAAAGTTTTTGACAATCGGGCGATAGTCAGAGTCCATCAGAGGCGATGAAATAATGTAATCGGCGCTTGCGCGGTTTATCGCCGTCGGGATATTATACACCGAAGCAATTCTCCATAAGGCTTTTACATCTACATCATGAGGTTGAGGTTCCATCGGATCCCAGAGGAAAATCAGATAATCGATTTTTCCTTCGGCAATCAGCGAACCCATTTGCTGGTCGCCTCCCAAAGGTCCCGATTTCAGTTTGGTGATTTTCAGCAAATCCTTTTTGGGACCGAGTTTAGCTCTGAGAGCCGTCTCAATGAGAGTTCCGGTCGTGCCTGTACAGATCAGGTTGTAGTTCAATAAAGTATTAACATTGAACTCCGACCACTCTACCAAATCTTTTTTTCTGTTGTCGTGCGCCACCAGCGCAACTGTCTTTTCTTTTGTCATATAATTATCTTTAATAAAACATCAATTTCGGGCGCAAAGATAATTCAAATTTCCGAATCGTAAGAATGAAATGCGTCGCGTATCAACTCAATCTTTTCTTTATCACCGTTTTGCACGATATACACAATGTCGAAAACTACGTCTTTCTCAATGTCGTTTTGTTGGATATATGCGTCAGCGGCGGCGATCATGTTTTTCTGTTTCGTTGCGCCCACAATCTCGTTAATGTCTTGCCATACGGCTGATGTTCTGGTCTTAACCTCAACAAAATGCAACTCATTACCGTATTCGGCGACTATGTCGATTTCTTTGTGTTGATATCTCCAGTTGAGGTCGAGAATCGAATAACCTTTTTCACGCAAAAAGTCAGCTGCCTGCTGTTCGCCCTGTTTTCCAAGCTCGTAGGATACAGACATTTTCTACAATTTGTCTATTACCGAACGTAAACTGTTCCAGGCATCGGCGGAAAGTTTGGTTCCGACAACCTGAATGATTTCGCCTGCGCAGGCTGTTCCGATTTTTGCGCATGTTTCGAGGTCTTTGTCCTGCGACAGTCCGTAAAGAAATCCCGCAGCATACAAATCGCCGGCGCCCGTAAGGTCAACGGGTTTGATATTGCCGGCTGCAATCCGGTAGATGTCAGCGCCATGTTGCACTAAAGAACCTTTCGAGCCGATTTTCACAACCGCAATGTCGCATAATTGGGAAATGATTGTCAATGCTTGTTCCGGTTCTTTTCCGGTGAACGATTTGGCTTCTTCCTCATTGGCAAACACTATATTTGCATAATTATCAATCAAATCATGCAGGAAATCCACGTTTTCCTCAACCACATTGTAACTTGCGAGGTCGATAGAAACAAATTTTCCCTTATCATGCGCCGTTTTCATCGCCGTTTCTATCAAATTATGGTCTTGCAGAAGATAACCTTCGACATGAAAATAATCGTAACCGTCAAATATTGAAGGATTAATATCGTTTGGCGTCATTTCGACAGCCGCTCCAAGATACACGGCAAAAGTCCGTTCCGAATCGGGACTGATGACGACCATTGCCCGTCCCGTTCCTTTCTCACCTCTGATTAAAAACGATTTAACGCCCAATCCTTCGAGGTCGCCGTTATAAAAATCGCCAAGTTCATCATTCCCGACTTTCCCTAAAAATCCGGTTTTCAGTCCTAACTGCGAGATTCCGGCGATAGTATTTGCCGCCGAACCGCCCGTCACCACCGAAGCCCCGATTTCTTTAAGATCGTGATATACTTCATTGGCTCTCTGTTCGCTGACATGTTGCATACTGCCTTTCGGAAGGCTGTATTTTTCGAGTAAACTGTCGTCTTTGGTTATCGCCAAAATATCAACCAAAGCATTTCCTGTTCCAAGTATTGACTTCATTCTTTTCCTATATATTTTTTAATTCATTTATTTTAATAATTCATTGATGTTAAGATATAATCGTACAGATTCATGAAAGTTATTATGTTTTGAAAATCGCCCTGTTGGACTTTGATGTTGAAATTACTTTCGATAATTACAACTAAATCAACATAGTCGAGGCTATCCAAGCTCAGAGTATCGCGGAGGATAGCATCGGGGAATATCAGGTTTTCATCTATTTCAAATTCTTTTGCAAGAAAAAAGTTGATTTTGGCTATTATTTCTTCTTTTGTCATATTTGTTTTTTATTTTATTTCCATTTTTTAATAACGAGAGCCGAGTTTGTTCCGCCAAGTCCGAATGAGTTTGAAACGAAAGTATTGATATTTTGTTCAACTGTTTCGGCGACGATTTTGAGTTTTCGGGAATCTTCGTCGGGATTTGCGAAGTTAATGTTGGGAGCGATAAATCCGTTCTGCGCCATAAGGATAGAATATACGACCTCGCTTGTTCCTGCCATCCAGCACTCGTGTCCGGTCATTGATTTTGTCGAACTTATCCATGGACATTTATCGCCGAAAATGCTGTGAATAGCCTTTGCTTCAGCGATGTCGCCGGCGGACGTCGCTGTTGCATGCGCATTGATGTAGTCGATTTCGGAAAGTTGCAGTCCCGAGTTCTTTATCGACATTTCCAACGCACGTTTCGGACCCTCAATTGTCGGAGTCGA
Source organism: Prevotellaceae bacterium (assembly GCA_031270335.1). GTDB lineage: Bacteria > Bacteroidota > Bacteroidia > Bacteroidales > UBA932 > JAIRLF01. The sequence goes on from JAISXV010000028.1 coordinate 3,156, forward strand.
TATCTGTTCACCGTTGGAAGAGAAGCCGTAACCGAGTATTTCGGCGAATATCGGCGCGCCTCGTTTCAGAGCATGTTCCAGACTTTCGACTATCACGGTCGCAGCGCCGCCGGAAGGGACAAGCCCGTCACGGTCGCGGTCGAAAGGACGACAAGCGCCGGCAGGATCGTTTTCCTTCATCGAAAACACGCCCAATGCGTCGAAACTCCCCATCGAAAAGACGTTAATCTCCTGAGCGCCGCCGCAGATGATACAATCCTGATAACCATGTTTTATCAACAAATATCCAAGACCAATCGTGTGCGAACCGCTGGCGCAAGCCCCACTGACAGTGAAGTTTATCCCTTTCAGTTTGAAGATTGTGGAGAGATTCATGGTGACAGTCGAGTTCATTGTCTGAAAGACAGATCCCGAACCGACCATCATTGTGTTTTTCTTTGCCCGCACGATGTCCGCCGAGTTGATAACCGGTTGAGTTGTACTGTCGTTACCATAGAGAATACCTGTTTCGTGCGATGCAATATAGTCGAGTTCGAGTTTAGCGGTTTTCAGAGCTTCGACGGTTGCCACGTATGCAAATTCGCCCTGTTCGGGCAACATCATTCGCGCCCGACGGTCTAATACAGCTTTGAGATTCGGGCGTTCCACATAGCCGGTCAATCCCGAACGGTATCCGTATTCTTTTCTTTCGGGGGAAAAGATGATTCCCGATTTTCCCGTCCGTAACGATTCCTTAACTTCATCGAGATTTGTCCCGATGCACGAATAAATTCCGATTCCTGTGATAACTACCCTGTTGTCCATTTCAATACAATCCTCCGTTGATAGATATTACTTCGCCGGTGATATACGCTGCTTTGTCGGAAGCGAGGAACGCTACGAGGGCGGCGACTTCTTCCGGTTCGCCGAATCGCTGTACGGGAATAGTTTTGGCGAGATCTTTTTCCGGCATATCTTTGGTCATGTCGGTACGGATGAAGCCCGGAGCTATAGCATTGACGGTGACTCCTTTGCGTGCGACTTCCTGCGCAAGAGCTTTGGTCGCGCCTATCACGCCTGCTTTTGCCGCCGAATAGTTTGTCTGTCCCGACAAACCTTTCAGCCCCGACACCGAAACGATGTTGATGATACGTCCGAATTTATTGACCAGCATCGGCATAAGCAGTTTTTGTGTTATGTAGAAAAATCCGTTCAGCGAAGTATCGAGTACCGTTTTCCATTGACTTTCCTGCATCCACATCATCAGCGAATCGTTTTTTATTCCGGCGTTGTTCACCAATACAACTATTTTACTGTCAGCGTTATTTTGCATCCATGCGTCGAGAGCTGCGTCCACGCTCGATTTGTCCGCGACGTCGAAAGGAATCAATTCGGCAGTTCCACCTTTGGATTTTATCTTTTCCAAAGTGTTGAGCGCTTCGGTTTCGTTGCTCTTATAATTAATCAAAACATGGTGTCCGAGTTCAGCCAGGGCAATGCTCACCGCCTTGCCGATTCCCCGCGAACCACCTGTTACTAAAGCACATTTCATTTCTCAAAAAATATTTGTAATGAGTTAAACATCATAAATTCTTTCAATTTCATCAAGTCGTTTCTTGTTGCACGGTCGCCGTCGAGCGGAGCGAAAACGTCCCTTAAATCAGTGTAAATCTTCTGATTTTTAGTCGATAATTCGTCTTTGCACGACAGCATGTCGATTCCCTGAATCACTGCCGCCGCTTGAATCGCAAGTATTTCGAAAACATTGTCGATTACCTTTTTGGCTGCGCAGGCGGCATTGAAGCCCATGCTGACTATATCCTGATTATCATTGTTGTTGGGAATACTGTGGACATAGTTCGAGGTGGACAATGCCTGATTTTCAGCCGCCGTCGATGTTGCGGTAAACTGAATTCCCTGAAAACCGAAGTTCAAACCAAGAGTTTCGCTGTTCAAAAACGGTCGAAGACAGCCATTTATCGCCGGATTCATCAAATAGTTCAACTGCCGCTCTGCCAACATCCCCACACGGGTCATCACGAGTTTCAACTTGTCCATTTCGAGCGAAATATAATCGCCGTGAAAATTGCCGCCGTGATATACGTTTTTCGTTTCGACATCGACAATTGGATTGTCGGTTGTGGAATTAAGTTCGTTTTCAACGATTTTACGGGCATAATCGAGCGTATCGTGCACCGGTCCGAGAATCTGCGGAATACAACGCAACGAATAAAACGGTTGCACTTTATCTTCGATATGATTTTCTTCGACAGTTTGTCCGTAGAGTCTTTCACGCGATTTTATCCGTTTCGAATCTTCGAGAAATTCGCTCAGAATGTAAGCAATTACTAATTGTCCCGACTGTTGCCTGACGATATTCAGCCTTTCGGAATAATGGTCGTCGTACGATTGCATCATATCATTCAGACACGCCGACAATGCCAGCGACCATTCCAAAGCTATCGTTGCCCGGCAAACGTTCAAAGCTGCAACAGCCGTCATAGCAGTCGTTCCGTTCATTATTGCGATGCCTTCGCGCAGGCTGATCTTCAACGGGTTGATGGATTTCAGACGAAAAGCGTCCGCCGCCGGCATAATCGTGTCGCCGCAAAAGACCTCGCCCTCGCCGATAATGTTGAGGGCAACGTGCGCCATCTGAACCAAATCGCCGCTCGCTCCGACGCCGCCATGCAAGGGAATGCAGGGCGTAATATCTTCGATTATCATTGCAACGATGATATGAATCAGGTCGGTATGGACGCCGGAATATCCGCCGAGCATGGAATTGAGCAGATTGATCAGCACGGCTTTGGCATAATCTTTTTCGAGATATTCGTTCATTCCCGAACTGTGGCTGCGGATGATGTTGTATTGCAGATTAAGCAGTTCGGTTTCGTCGATTCTGTACTGCGCCATCGGTCCGAAACCGGTGTTGATGCCGTAAATCAGTTTATTTGCAGCAAAATCCCGTAAAAACCGGTGACTTTCATCTACTTTTGCCAGCGCATCCTTATCGACGTACATATAGTAACCTTCAAATATCAAACGATACAGATTTGCAATATCCAGCGAATGTCCATCTATTTTAATCATGTGTCTTATAATATCTTAATTAAAATATAATCTTTTTTGCCTTTGCGTATGAGCAAATATTTATTCTGAATCAGTTTTTTTGTTTTTACATCAAGATTTTCGTCTGTTATTTTCTCTTCGTTGATATTAAAACCGCCGCCGCGAATGAGTTTTCGCAGTTCGCCTTTCGACGAAATAATCGGCGCATCCTGAGTGAATAAATCCAGCATTGAACTTGTCTCTAACGTGTTGCGACTGATTTCGAACACCGGCACGCCTTCGAATACTTCGAGCAATGTTGCTTCGTCGAGGCTTGCGATTTTTTCGGTATTACCCTTGTCGAACAGTATGTTGGAGACATCGACGGCGTTGTTGTAATCGCTTTCGGAATGAACCATGCAGGTCAATTCTTTTGCCAACGTCTTCTGGAGCAGCCGGATGTGCGGATTTTGCTCGTGCATTTCGGTGAGCGAGTGGATGGTTTCTTTATCCAGAGTTGTGAATATCTTGATGTATCTCTTGGCGTCTTCGTCGCTGACATTGTGCCAGAACTGGTAGAATTTATAGGGAGACGTGTATTTCGGGTCGAGCCAGACATTTCCCTGTTCCGTCTTTCCGAATTTGCCGCCGTCGGCTTTGGTTATCAGCGGACAGGTCAGCCCGAAAGCTATCCCGCCGTCGATGCGACGGATAAGTTCGGTTCCCGTGGTGATGTTTCCCCACTGGTCGGAGCCGCCCATTTGCAGCCGGCAATTCATGGTGCGATAAAGATGCAGAAAATCATAGCCTTGCAGGAGCTGGTAAGTAAATTCGGTAAACGACATTCCTTCTCTTGAATCGCCCGAAAGACGTTTTTTAACCGAATCTTTCGACATCATGTAATTCACTGTGATATGTTTGCCGATGTCGCGGGTGAAGTCGAGAAAGGTGTAATTTTTCATCCAGTCGTAGTTATTGACAATTTCGGCGGCGTTTTCGGCTTTCGATTCGAAGTCAAGGAATTTGCCCAACTGTTTTTTCATTGCATTGAGATTGTGTTGCAAGGTATCTTCGTCGAGCAGATTACGTTCGGCGGATTTCATCGACGGGTCGCCAATCATTCCCGTAGCGCCGCCCACCAGAGCGACAGGTTTATGTCCATGCAGTTGAAAATGTTTCAACATCATAACGCCTACCAAATGACCGATATGTAACGAATCAGCTGTCGGGTCGAAACCGATATACGCTGTCATCATCTCCTTTTTTAACTCGTCTTCCGTTTCCGGCATAACGTCGTGGAGCATCCCTCTCCACCTTAACTCTTCTATAAAATTGTTCATTATCTAATGTTTATACACGGGAATTATACCCAAAATAAAGGCGCAAAGGTACAAATAAAATGTGAAAATGTGCAAATGTTGATTATCTTTTATCTTTATTGTTACTCATTATTTAACTTTCGATATTTATATCGAGTTCTTTTGCTCGTTTTTCCCAGAGTTCTTTTGCGAGTTGTTGCATATCCGCCTGTCCGTCACGCTCATCGACGATTTCCAGACCGAATATTGTTTCGATAACGTCTTCGAGAGTGATTATCCCGTCCATACCGCCGTATTCGTCAACGACTAAAGCGATTTGTTCCTTGCTGCCCAGCAGAATGTCAAACACTTTCGGAATTGTTGTGCCTTCGTAACAGACAGTTATGTGTCGTTTGATTTTTTTCAACTCTATATCTTTTCCTTTTGTCAGATTCTCAAGCACATCAAGTTTAAGGACATAACCGGTGATGTTGTCAATATTTTCGCCATATATCGGGAAACGTGAATGTCGTTGAACTTCGGGGCGACTGATAAATTCGCTCAGCGTCGTCTCTTCGTCGGCGGATATGACTACTGTTCGAGGCGTCATTATAGTATTCACTTTCATCTGTTGCAGTTTCAGCAGGTTGTTGATTATCTTGCTTTCGTTTTCGGCAAATACTCCTTCTTCGACGCCTATTTCGGCTAACACTCCCACTTCTTCACGGCTCACGGTTTCCTTTCCTTTATTGCCCGATACCATCTTGGTAATCAGTTTCGAAAGCAATACGACAGGATAAGTGACATAAATCATGATACGAATCGTTTCGGTCATCAGCATCGACAGTTCCCGACAATAGCGGGCGCCTATGCTTTTCGGCAAAATCTCGGACAAAACGAGTATCAGCACAGTGAGTATCGCCGATATCAGTCCGAAATACGCCTCGCCGAAAATTGTTGTTGCCTGCGCGCCTACGCCCGCCGCTCCGACAGTGTGCGCAATCGTGTTTAGCGACAATATCGACGATAAAGGTTTGTCAATATCGTCTTTAAATTCCATTAATTTTTTCGCTGTTTTGCTTCCGTGCGACATCTTCGTCTTAACATAAGTAACAGGTATCGATAATATAACCGCCTCGGCTACTGAACATAAGAACGACACCGACAGCGCTAAAAGTAAATATCCAATAAGAAGTTCCATCTGTTTTACTAATTTTTCGTCTTAATTTAACGACGCAAAAGTAATGAAAATTCGGGAATGAGAAATATTTTCGTATTTATTATCGCAACTATTCATGACAATGATAAAGATGTTAATAAAAAAGCCGTCCGAATATTCTCGAACGGCTTTTTCCATGCATTTGTTGTGGATATTAGTCTATTCCGGATTTATCGCTCCCGTAGGGCAAGCGTCCGCGCAAGTGCCACAGTCGGTACACATTTCGGGGTCTATCGAATAGATATCTCCGGGAAAAATTGCGCCAACAGGGCATTCATCAATACAAGTTCCACAAGCAGTACAGTCTTCACTAATTTTATAAGCCATACTTTTAAAAATTTAATTAATTAAAGTGCAAACATAAACAAAAATTGAAAATCTATCAACTTTCTTTTGCACGATTATTGTTTACGTCAAACAAGTATGTTGTAACATGCTTATATAAAAGATAATATATTATATAGAAAATTTCAAATTTGTGATAGATAAAACTGATAAAACGCCTTCGACAGACGAAAAAAATGTTAAAAATCGGGAAAATCCCGAAATTGGAGTATCTTTGCAGCCGGTTTTTTAGAATTTTACAGATAATGATTATAACATTCGCTTTACCCAACGGGGTGCGCGTGATTCACAAATATACTTCTTCGCCGGTGGTTTTCTGCGGTTTAACGATTAACACCGGTACGCGTGACGAACAGGAACACGAACATGGAATGGCTCATTTTCTTGAACATACTTTGTTTAAAGGAACAGCGAAACGGAAGGCATACCATATTAATAACCGTTTAGACAATGTCGGCGGAGAGTTTAACGCCTTCACAACAAAGGAAGAAACGGTTATTCAAGCCTGCGTAATCTCGGCGGATTTTGCCAGAGCGGTAGAACTGATTGCCGACGTTACTTTCAACTCGACATTTCCGCCTCACGAAATAATCAAAGAGAAACAGGTGATTTTCGAGGAGATAGATTCTTACGACGACAGTCCGGCAGACCTTATTTTCGACGATTTCGAAGATTTGCTCTTCGACGGTTATCCGATAGGACGAAACATTCTGGGAACGAAAAAAACCGTCAAAAATTTTTCAACAGAAGATATAATGACATTTATCGCAAGAACTTACAATACCGACCAGATGGTGTTTTCGTCCATCGGCAGGATATCCGAAAGCCGGTTGAGATATTGCTGCGAAAAATACTTTGGGGAACAGACTGCCAATCTACGAAATTTCAATCGTGTAAAACCCGAAAATTACAGGGTTTTCAATAAGTCAGTAAGGAAAAAAACTCATCAAAGCCATGTGATTCTGGGAAACAGAGCTTACGACTATAATGATAAACGTAAAACCGCTTTGTCGTTGTTGTTGAACTATCTGGGCGGTCCGGCAACAAACTCCGTTCTGAACATGTCGCTCCGCGAAAAACACGGCTTAGTCTATACCGTTGAAGCAGGATACTCGCTGTATAACGACACAGGCAACGTAACTGTCTATTATGCTACCGCCGAAACAAACACAGAAAAAAGTTGTGAACTCGTGACGAAAGAACTCGAAAAGATAAAAACCGATTGCCTGTCCGTATATCAACTTGCCAAGGCTAAAAAACAGTTCATCGGACAATATGTCATCGCTCAGGAAAACAGCGAACAGATGATGCAAACAATGGGAAAAAGCATACTATCGTACAATCGTTTTGAAGGAACAAAAGCGCTGATTAAACAGATAGAAACCGTCGCCGCCGCAGATATCCGCGACGTCGCTAACGAAATATTTTGCGCCGACATGATGTCAAAACTCAAATACCATAATAGAATTGAGAATTGAAAATTGAAAATTGAGAATTATCTGAGAGATTTTCCATGTTCGACAGGACTTTCTCCCTAACTTTACTGTCCTCCCGTCGCCTGCTTGTACTCCGCCAGCTTCACACAATACGCAGTTGCGGCTTCGACATACTGGTCGCGGCTTTGCTGGAGCAGGTTTTGAGCGTCGAGCAGGTCGGACATGATTGAAATCCCCGCCTTGTAATGGTCTTCACTCATGCGAACGTTCTCTTCGGCAATGACAATGGATTTTTGAGCAAGCGTGACCTGTTGATACGCTTCACTCAATCCGGTATAAAGACTTTGCATCTGAACCAACAGCAGTTCGGCGTTTTCCCTGCGAGTATTTTCAGCTGCCTGCAACTCAATCTTTTTCTTTTTAACGGCATGAGAACCGCCCCACCAGCCCGACAGCGGAACAGATACGGTGGCAAA
>JAISXV010000048.1 GCA_031270335.1 Prevotellaceae bacterium
TTATCCTGCAATACAAGCCGCTACAGGTTGCGAAAGCGCAGTCGGCAATCCGGTCACGGTAACAGTGAACGCATTGCCGACTGCTCCGTCGATAGACAACGTAACAGCTTGTTATGACGGATATGAGCATAAGGTTGACGAGCCGGATATTGAAGGAGAAACAATTGTCTGGTATAAAGATGCTACCGGAAGCGAAACCGTTGCGCCGAGCCGGACGGATATCGGAACAACAACAGTTTATGCCGCTGCGAAAATAACCGCCACAGGCTGCGAAAGCGCAACACGCTCAAAAGTTACAGTCGAAGTTAAACGCATTGCCCTTGTCGGCGACATTACTGTAACCGGCGAACAGACAATATGCAGCGGCTCGACAACGACGCTTACGGTAAACAGCGCCGTCGAAAATCCAGTGTATAAATGGTATTCTTCGCAGGATACGGATACGCCTTTTCATACGGGAAACGAATACATTACGCCGGAATTGACCGAAACGGCGACATATTATATAAGCGTGTCGGGCGACGGGGTCTGCGAAAACATTGCCGGCGACCGGAAGTATGTAAAAGTAACGGTCAATCAAGCGCCGGAACTGACTTCGCCTCTGAAACCCGAAACAATATTGTCAAATTCAGACTTTAACTATACTGCCAAAAGCTCAATCGAAGGAACAGAGTTTAGTTGGAAACGATTAGATGTAAACGGCATATCGCAGACAGCCTCGGCAGGAGCGATGGACCTCATCGCCGAAATGCTGACCAATCTTACCCTGCAACCTGTAGAAGTCGATTATCTTATTACACTGACCTCGCCCGAAGGATGTACTGCAACACAAACCGTAACGGCGACGGTTTATCCTGTCCTCGACCCGCCCAAAATAACGAGTCAACCACCCGCTGCCATAACATATTCTGTTTGCGAGCAGGACGCCAAAAATATCGAAATAAAAGCCGAAACAGTTGCCGGAACAACGCTCAGCTATCAGTGGTACAGCAACACTGTTGAAAGTTTCGATGGCGTGGCTGTTTCCGGCGCCACCGATAGCCTCTTTACGATACCTGCCGATTTACCGGCAGGAAATTACTATTATTATTGCGAGATAACCTCGATGTCCGATTTCTGTGCAACGGTCACTTATTCCGACATTATCGCTGTAACGGTCGAACCCGAGAACGCTGATTTTGTTAGCATTGCGGTTAATGGAGATTTGATATCTCTACAAAATTCCGTATCGGAATACATGGCGGAATGTGGAGAATTTGCTCTGTTAGATATTGTATCCTCGTCGAAATACGCCAGGATAACCGTTAACGGCGTCGATTACAGCGAAAACCACGAAGTTCAACTGATCAAAGACGAAACCGAAGTTGTTGTCCGGATATTAGCCTGTGACGGCGCTACGGTTCACGAGCATACTTTGACCATTCTCAAAGCTCTTCCCTCGAAACTCCTCTACATGCGTTGGGACGATGTGATTGCCGTAAACAGAAATGAAACAAACAACGGCAACTTCCACAAGGATGATATTCTTGGAGTACGATGGTATAAACGTGAAAACCCAATAAACACAACAAAGTGGTTTATCGAACTTGACAGTCCCGAAACAGACTATCGCGCCGAAATAAATCTCAAAGGCAAATGGCACAGAATATGCGGAGCGCCTGTGAAAAGAGAAGCGCCTGCGAAACAGATAATTGCATATCCGAATCCAATACTGACAGGTGAAACTCTTACTGTCGAACTTTTCGCCGGACTCGAAGAAGCGACAATGAATATCTACACAATTACCGGCTCGACAGTTAAACGAAATGTCCCGTTGCCTTCTAAATACAGTACAACAGATATAGACCTCAATCAGGGTATCTATATTCTCGAAATCGTAGCACAAAACAAAAAACACGGAATCACGAAACGTGAATTAGTTAAATTGATTGTAGGAAACTATTGAGAATTAAAAATTGATAATTAACAGAACAGGATGAATAAAATAACAGTATTTATAATTATTTTCATGATGACTGGTATATACGACAATGTCGTGGCGCAAAATTCCGGAAACGACGGCGAAATCTATTACCGGTATGCCAAACATGAATTAGCTTTCACTGCTTGCTGGCGTAATTTTTTGGGAAAAGCCTCATATTCCACTTTTTTGGGAAAAGGAGCGGGTTTGACCTATAATCTCAGCGACGGAACAACTCATTCGAATTATACACTGGGATTGGCTGCGGATTATACATATAATATAAGCAACCATTTCGGATTAGTGTCAGGCGTCGGAATAATAAATTACGGAGGCAAGGCTGCCGGTAATTTTTCGGACGAATATCTCACTTTCGACATTCGAGGCGATGAATTGACATACTCCTACAAAATCGAGGAATACAAAGAACAGCAAAGCCTTACAATGATTATGATTCCTCTGATGGCAAAATACTCGTCCAAACCTTTCGGCGAAATTGAAATGAGATATTTTGTCGCAGGCGGCATGAAATTCGGAATACCTTTTGGCGACAAAACGGAAATATCAGCAAGTACGCTCACCACAACCGGACATTATGAGTTCGAAGACGAACTGTACGACGATTTGCCGCAACATGGATTTGTTACAGGATTGAAAGACGTCAGCGAAAAAAGCCAGACAGCGTTTAAGTTCAGCGTTATTGCCTCGATAGAAGCAGGATTGCGAGTCAGAGACAAAGAAAGAATGGATGCTATGGTAAGCTTATACTGCGATTTCGGGCTGCAAAATATGAAACAGGACGACAGACATCTTGTCGAATTTAACTGGCAAAACCCTGAAAAACCGCATTTCAACAGTATCAAAACTACCGGACGGGTCAATATGGTGAGAATTGCCAGCGCAGGTTTGAAAATCGGAATAATACTTAACTGGTATAAAAAAGACAGTAAATAAATGGCAATGAAGATGAAAAATGCTAAATTACGAACAATTTATCTATTCATAAAAAACCTGATTTTTATTCTCTTTTTTTTATCTTTTGTCGAAATGGCATACGGACAAAACTGCCCACCGTTTAATGCCGGCAAGATAAAATACAGTGGTAAACATATAGTATGTTTTAGGGACTCTATAGGTTATTATTCAGGCACAAATCATCTGGATTCGATGTATATAATAACCGGAACCGGACCGACGGGAGGACAAGGTCCTTATAGATATTACTGGTATCTTTGGACAGACGAATATAGAGTATGGAATCTACAATCCACTAATGCGTATATTTCTACGCTTAAAGAAGTTTCTATGAGAGGCGGTCACATAGGCGTCCCTGATACAGTGATGTTACGTCTAAAGGTAATAGACCTGAACGATTGTGAAGCATTAAGCGATACAATCACAATAATTACTCATGCTCGTGCACAGATGAACGACATTGATCCACCAGAAGTATGTAGCGGTGAATGGGTGCAGCCAATAAATTTCAGTACTACAGTAATCAGCACCCCCGCCATGACATACGAATGGGAAGCAGACGACAATTACGACGATGTCGGTTTGTCATCGCAATCCGGCGTCGGCAATATACCCGGTTTCACATCGAATTCTAATACAACCAATGCTCCGATTGTAACGAATATCACAGTATCGCCGAAAATCGGCGATTGCGGCGTTTTTAATGGTTCCGATAAAGAAACATTCACCATAACGGTCAATCCTGTACCGAAAATGGACGATATTTTTCCACAGACGATATGCAGCGGCGATGCGGTAAGCGGAGTAACATTCGGCACGCCTATCACCGGCACGACGGTAACGTATTCGTGGTCGGCGTCCGGCGATTGGAGTGAAATATCCCCATTGTCATACAGCAGCGGTACTGGCGACTTTCCCGGTTTCACCGCAAAAGACAATACGTCCAACGATCCCTACATCACTACTATCACGGTAACGCCGAAAATCGGAGATTGTGATGGTACGCCAAAACAATTTACGATAACAGTCAAACCGAAACCTGTGTTGAGTAATATTCCCATATTTCCGGCAATCTGTTCGGGTGATCAGTTTTGCTATCATCCTGAAAGTTCAACAGGTAATCCGACAGTAATCAAATGGTTACGTTCCTACAACCCCGACATAGATGAACAACCGGATATAAATGAACAGTCAGGAGACATTAATGAAACGTTAACTTTGGCAAACGGAGTAACAACTCAGGTAATCGTAACATATACACTTACATTAGAGCATAACGGCTGTACTAATACGCAGTATGTAACGGTGGCAGTCAGACCGAAGCCGGAGATCGCACCGATAACCGGCGAAGATAAAGTCTGCAAAGACAACAGTATTACGCTCAACAACACGACTGCGGGCGGCGTGTGGAAAAGCGAGTCCGAGAATATCGCAACGGTAGATTCTTACGGAATGGTAACAGGCATATCGACAGACACGGTAAATATATGGTATGTGTTTGTTGACGCCGTAACCGGATGCAGCGACAGCGTATATAAAGAGATAGAAGTAATTGACAACCATTATAATTATCCTGATATCCGTCTTCGCGCCTGTCCTTCCGGTACATTCAACTTGTCGAAATACATCGACACAACAGGTGTACACAGCATATCATGGTCAGGCGGCATAATCGAACCTAATGGAAATCTCGATGCGTCCAAGCTCATCAATCGTACCATCTATACCTTTAAATATACGGTTATCGCCGGTTGCAGCAATATCCCGAAAATACAAAAGGTATATCTCAAAACGATTGGCGACAACGAATCGTTTCCATTGAGCGACACCATAGCGATATGCTACGAATATGCCAAAGCGATGAATATAAATCAATTGTTCGGCATCGAAGCGGGAACAACGTCTCCTGTAGCGTCGAATCCGCCACTATACATCACGCAGACAAATCCCTCGTTGTATATTACGGAGACTTCGCACGGCGGCACAATCTTCAACGGTAAACAGTTTTACGAGGATAATCAGCCCGGTAGCGCGACTTATCACGGCGTCAGCAATGTGGTGATGGTAGAATTTTCCTACACGCCGTCAGGCAGTTGTCTGTCGGGTATAACGTACAAACGCGTGATTGTGTTAACGCCGGATTTGACAAAGTAGATTTTCATAAGTTCGGTTTTAATTCATTTTAATCACAGCCTTAGTTGTTTTTGCCTGTATCGAATCGGCGAAAGCCTCTTTGATATGGTTGAAATCGTAGAGATTGATATAATGAGCTGCGGGAAATGCACCCTGTACCAGCAATTTTTGCGCTACCATGAAATGTTCTTTGTGCGATCCCATTACACCCTTAATGTTCAACGACTGACGAGTAACTTGTGTTGCATCTAATTTAACCTCGTCGGGATAAGTGGCTATCAGACAGATGTCATGTTCTGGCTTCACCGCATAGATGGCTTCGGCAAGCGCTTGCGAAATTCCGGAACATTCTATCAGCAAGTCAACTTTGCCTTTCCTGCCAAATGTCAAACCTTGTCTGTCGCGAACGCCTGCATTCAGACGCGTCAGTAAATTTTTCGAAGGAGAGACAACAATGGTTGCAATATTTCGTTCGCGTGCGGCTTTCAGACGTATGTTTCTGTCCTGTTCGATTCCGGTGATAGCGACTCTTGCGCCTGCTGCACGTGCGAGTTCGGCTGCCATCAGACCCATGATTCCGCAACCGGTAACAAGCACATCCATACCCGGTTTAATGTCGCATTTGCTGTAGATGGCGTTCACAACCACCGACAAAGGCTCTACGATAGCGCCAAATTCGGGATTCAGACCTTCGATAAACGGTACTGCTCTGTCGGATTCGAGTACCATTTGCTGACCGAAAGCGCCGTTTTTGTGATATCCCAGAATGATTTTGTCGGGACACAAGTTCCATTTGCCGCTACGACAGGCGGGACAGTCATCTTTCCGGCATCCGAGTTGGGCTACGGGATTAAACAGGTCGCCGACTCTCAACGAACCGTGATTACCCGGTCCGAGTTTCAATACTCTGGCGCTACATTCGTGTCCAATCACTTTTGGGCGCTGAATCCAGTCGAAATTAGGTTTGCTTAGTGTTGCGCTCACGTCCGAACCGCACACGGCAGTGTATAGAGTTTCTGCAAGTATCTCGCCTTCTTTCAGTTCAGGCATTTCCATCTCCACGATAGAGGTATTACGTTTTACCGCTTCTGCTTCACCCGGATGAAATCTTTCGAAACCATTCAGACTGAATCCTTTAATTATTTTATTATTACTCATCTTTTTGGTTAAAGTCTGTTTTATTCTGTTGACTGGAAAAATTGAACATCAAATGTTTCATTAAACGGTTGTTATGAACAGAAACATAACATGCTTCGATATCTTTCAGTTTAGCATGACGTTTTTTCAATATTTCCGGAACCCTGTTACAGTCACACAAACAATGATTTAAACAGTTGACGGTATATTTTGTTTCTCCTTCGAAAATATAAGCGACCATACAGCCTTTTGCAGGATATTTATCTGATAAACAGGCGCTTATTTTTACAGCATAATGTTTGTGGTAATCTGAAATTACGATTGGATTTCTTTGTCTTGCCCTTTTCTTATCCGGAGGGATAAATTCTATAATATTCTGTGCTTCTACAAAATACTGAAGGTTTGTACTTGTCCAGCCGTCGAATGTCATACAAATTTGCGGGGCGGTCTGTTTCATTTTTTTTCCTTTCAGCATATCGTTTTTATACTTGCGATATTCGGGAACAATATCAATGTGCCATTTGGCGGCATGTGGCGATTTGTCAATGTAATCAAACATAACAGCCGAGATATACTCTTCTTTGCTGTTGATATCGAGCTTGCAATTGGCTTGAACGGCGTCATAAGCGTCTGACAATAAGCTAATACATCGACGTTCAAATTCGTTGCTAAACAAATTTACTATTACTGTATTTAATATTCCTTCGTTCATACATTGTTTTTATTGTTCATATTTGAAATTTCGATAATGAGCGATGTTGCGTCGGCAATTGCTTGAGAACGTGTCCAAAAACGTTTTTGATTTGGTTTGACAATATATATCGAATTGTTATCGTAATACATGTATTGTTTCCGGACGTAAATGTTCGGCTTTTTCTGCTGCAACGAACGGATGTTCAACATTTTCAATATATGGGTAAAATCGCGTGCGCTCTTAAAAGCAGTGTCTTTTCTTACTGAATCGAACGACAGCGTCACTATGTTAAGAGGGTCTTTCGCTTGAACATCGTATATGGCGGCATTGGTTTTCAGCGACGAATGTTGCATAAAATCAGTCAATTCTCTACTAATCATGCCGGCGTAAGCCTCGTTTTGGTCTATGGAAGTTTGTTCGAATCCGATTGAGTTATCGCCCTGTTCAAATAAGTCGAGACTGAAATTCAAGGTATCCTGAATCAGAATTTGCTCTTTTTCAGTCAGTCCGATTATATTTTCCAACATCCTGTTTATTTCTGCTTCTTTTTGTTTGACGAAATCAAGGTCGGAATCTTCCCGTTTCAATTCTGCAACTAATTCGTCGAACAGCGTCGCAATAGCAGACAAGTCCTGATTCTTCCGGAAAAACGCCGGCAGTTCCAGATATTCGTTGAGCATTATCTGGTCTCTTTCGATTCCCCATGACGAAGTCGATAAAAACAGATAGTATGTTGCCAAATCGGAATTGAAAAACGCAACCAAACTCTTTTTCATATCATTATACACGTCGCCGTTTTTATTCATGATGAAAACCCCGCTTTTGAAACAAGCCTGATAATCTATATACGAGGCTGTGATTTGCACGTTTTGATTGTTATCCTTTTGTCCTTTTTTGACAACGATAAAAGGCGGTTTAAACAGGTTTTTGTTGACTTTCCTGTAATATTTATCGTTCGCAACAGCTACGTTTTCAGGAGTATAATATCTGTTTATTTCTTTTGTTTCGATGATTGAAAGCGGCGCAAAATCTTTATGTTTACTGTCGCCGTTCAATCCGGTGGCATGCAGCCATTTATCCTGTATGAAACAGGATTTCAGATATATTTCCGATTTATCGTTCAACACTGAAAGCAAACGAAAATCATGTATATTTCCCCACATTGCGACTTTCCAGATTTTTGTGTCCGGTTTTTGACATTCGTGTCTCGGTAAAAATTTCGTATCGGCGTCGCCAAAATCCAGACTGTCAACAAGGTTTAACTGTATATACGTTTGCGGGGCGCAATATTCTACAGTATCGCAAATGTCGGGAGGAAATGCTTTCCGGTAACAGGCGATGCAAACGGGCATTGCTGCCGAGTTAAACAGTTGTCCTCCGAAATCTCTTTTCGTTTTCTTGAAAATCGAAAGGTTGTAAATCTTTTCGACATAAGTTTTATTGAATAGCCATTTTCGGAAATTCCGGTAGTTTTTGTTTGTATTGGTCAGGATTTTTGCGTTGAAAATCAATGCTATTGTTCCTTCGTCAGTTACAAACTGCGTTGCCTTGTCCATAAATGCAAGAACCTGTTCCTGAGCGTATCTGTGTTCGTCTAAGTAGCTTCTGACTGCCAAACTGATTTTATCGGTTCCCGACGGAGGATTTCCAACCAGTAAATCTGCCTTAACAACAAACTGTTCCGCATCTATTTCCCCTATAGTATCTCTTCGCCACAGGTTTTTTCCTTGACAGTCGTGAAGCAAAGCCTCGTCGGGGTCGTTTATCAAGTATGGTAATTGGTATTCTTTTCTTATCCAGAGAGTTGAGCTGTCCAATTCTCCCACTAAGGTCAAGTAAAGAAAGAATGCTGCGGTTTTAATTGCCAATGGGTCGATGTCTATTCCAAAAATATTGTTAACCAGGATATTTTGTAATTCTGCAAACGAAATCTCATTGCTGGAATTGGCATTTTTCCAGCGTCTGATCAGACGTTTGTAACTTTCGACCAGGAAAATACCCGAACTGCACGCCATATCCAGCGTTTTGACATTGTAGTTGATTGCGTTTCTGTCGGGCAATTTGTCATTCAACATTAATTCGACCAAAGAATGAGGCGTATAAAACTGTCCATTATCTTTCATCTCCTTAAACTCTCCAAGAACGTTTTCGTACGCTTCGCTCAACACTTCTACCGGTATTAAATTGAAATCGAATACTTTCCAGTTTCTATATGATTTCGGATTTTCCGATGCGTTGCCATCAATAAAACAGTTTTTGATTATCTGCAAGTGTTTTTTCGTAACCGATTCCCGTTCGCCGTCTATTATGGGGAATATATTGAGTTTGAAATGATTGTTCAATTCGTCGAATAATCTGTAAGTAGCGTCCACATCCTCTAATATGTCAAAATAACTGTTTGCGTCGGGTTTTATCCGGCTGTAAATCCATGCTTCTTTTGCCGCCCCTCTGTCTTCGAGATAGAGTATAAACAGTGAACGAATCAGCAATCCGTGTATAATTATCTTGTTGTTAATATCTTCGTTGAGGATTTTGGCTGTTTTCAGTAAGCTTTGCGCCAGAAAACGGTCTATTCTTCGTTGTATGTTAATTGTCTCACTGATACCTGATTTGCTTGTCCAGAGTAATCCGCAATCGACTCCTGTTTGCGAAAACAATTCGCCTAATATAGCTAAACTGGCTTTGTCGTTTCTTTGCGCTCTGAATATTTCGTACGTCAGCATTTCTTCGAAGACATTAGCCTCAGCGTTCATATATTTTGGCTTGTCGTAGCAATTGTAAATTCTGATTTCCGTCTCCGAAAAGGCGTAAAGGAACATTACTTTCCTGTAATTCCAGACTTTATGCTGTATTGCTGCGACTTCTCTCAATGCCTGTTCATTGAAAAAATAAACTTTTTTGAACAATATCGCAGGAAAATTGCCGGAAAAATAAACTTTATCTGCGCCGGTTTTCTTTAATTCCCTGTATTCGGGATATGAATAAGCAACGCGTGAACAATCTATCAATCGTTCAAAACCCAATTCCGTATAAAAAAACCCTGTTCCCATTAACGTTTTCAACTTTGAGACACAAAGGTATAAACTAAAATTGTTCTAACCAACTTTTTTTTCTACATTCGCATCATATTTTTTATAACACCATGAAATACAGATTATAAAACTTTCAATTTTTTTTATACTGTTATCTTCCAATACCGATATATTCGAGACCGTTTTCGACCAATTCGCTCTTTTCGTAGATATTTCGCCCGTCGATAACGAGAGGATGGCGCATTGTTTTTTTGATTACCGCCCAACTTGGGATACGAAATTCCGTCCATTCGGTCACCAGCATCAGGGCGTCGGCGTCAATGGCGGCTTCGTATTTGTCCTGACAATAGACTACGGGACTGTCGATTATGCGTTTGGCTTCGTTGATGGCAACGGGGTCGTAAACACGGACGGTAACGCCGGCATCGACCAACTGCTTGATTATCGCCAGCGATGGAGCTTCGCGCATGTCGTCGGTTTCGGGTTTGAACGATAATCCCCAGATAGCGACCGTTTTGTCTTTCAAATCACCGTTATAGTATTGCAACATCTTCCGGAAAAGGATACTTTTTTGCCGTTCGTTCACTGCTTCGACTGCTTCGATGACCTGCATGGCGTATCCGTGTTCTTTGGCAATCGTTACCAGCGCTTTAACGTCTTTAGGGAAACATGAGCCGCCATATCCGCAACCGGCGTAGAGAAATTTCGACCCGATGCGGCTGTCGGAACCCATTCCTTTGCGAACCATGTTGACGTCGGCGCCCATGATGTCGCACAGGTTGGCGATGTCGTTCATGAAACTGATACGGGTGGCAAGCATTGCATTGGCAGCGTATTTGGTCATTTCGGCTGAAGCTATGTCCATGAAAATCACGGGAAAATTGTTCAACAGAAAAGGTCGATAGAGGCGACGGAGAATGTTTTCGGCTTTTTCGGATTCCACGCCAAGTACGACACGTTCGGGGTACATGAAGTCGCGGATGGCGGCGCCTTCTTTAAGAAATTCGGGGTTCGACGCTATGTCGAAGGCAATATCAACGCCACGTTTGTCGAGTTCGTCCTGAACGGCGCGAGACACTTTCTTCGCAGTTCCCACAGGCACAGTGCTTTTGGTGACAATCAAAACGTAATGGTTCATGTTGGCGCCGATAGTACGGGCGACGTCGAGTACATATTTAAGGTCGGCGCTGCCGTCTTCGTCGGGAGGAGTGCCGACGGCGATAAAAACTACTTCGACGTCATCAAGACAGGATGTTAGATTTGTGTCGAAAAGCAAGCGACCAAGGTTATGATTTTTCACAACCATCTCGTCAAGTCCCGGCTCGTAGATAGGCGCTATACCTTTGTTTAGCCGTTCGATTTTTTCCTTATCTACGTCAATACATGTTACATCCAGACCGACTTCGGCGAAGCAAGTTCCTGTAACTAATCCTACATATCCTGTTCCTACAATAGCAATTTTCATATAATTTCTTTTATAAATTCGGCGCAAAGGTAATATTTTTGTTTATATCAAACCTTTTTCATTCGTTAAGCACAGTAAATAAAAAAGGTGCCAACCGATATTCCCTGCACAACTGGCAGATTTCTCAACACAATATGGTGAGGGAAAATATCTAATTGACACCGAAATAGTTCAACCCTATTCAAACTATTTTCTGAGTGCAAAGGTAAGGCAAAAATTCGAATTTGATATAATTTTCATGTTTTTTAACATAAAAAAATATGACTAACAACATATTTTACCAAATAAAAGAGATTGAAATTTTTCTCGAATCTTAATTTATGTTAAAAGAAAAAGTATGTTTTTTAGCATAAAAATTGTGTTTTTTTTAATAAATAGCGGATATATTATTATGAAACATTTTCAAATTGTCGCATTAATTTCCAGTTGAAGGTCACACAAAGACGTAATCATATACAATTTAATTCTTCATATAAAAAACAATGCCAGCCTCGATTTCCTGCTAAGAGCAGGGATGTCGGACTGACACTGTCGTTTCAACTCTATCTAAATTATTTCTACTGCAAAGGTACGACAATTAATAATAGTTCCAACATTTTTCATGTTTTTTAACATAAAAAATTTATGTTTTATAACATGTTTTGTAATAAACAAGATACATATATTGTCGGAATTTTCATCCTTAGTCTTAATTTATGTTAATAAAAAAGGATGTTTTATAACATAAATTTAGTAGTAATATCAAAAAAAAGGCATAAATTGCTTCAAAATTTACCCTGAATTCAAAATTTTTTACTGCTTTCTTGAACTTTTTACAAAAACATTTGTTTATATGGCGTGTAAGTTAGTTTTTCATAGGTTAGTTCAGCAACGAGGTAGAGAAACCCAAACTCTGCCTCGTTTTCTTTTTAAAATTTTGCAGTATATTTGCACAATTTTAGAATAGATTTGATGATAGAAACAATAATTAAGAACGCAGGAAACCTTGAACATATTGTAAACAAGGTATATAACGGTGAACGATTGGCTTTTGACGATGGTGTGGCTCTCTATAATTCCAATAATTTGTCGTTGCTGGCTTCGTTGGCGTTGTTTGTGAAACGACGGGCGTCTGGCAATAAAGTCTTCTTTAACAGAAATTTCCATATTGAGCCTACGAATATTTGCGTATTCGGTTGCAAGTTTTGTTCGTATCGGCGAAAAAAAGGCGATAAAGATGCATGGGATTTCGATATTCCCGAAATGCTTGACATTTGCAGGAAATATGTCGGAAAAGGTATCACGGAAGTGCATATTGTCGGAGGAGTGCATCCACGCAGGGACTTGCACTTTTACGGAGAACTGATTCGGGAAATAAAAACGATTTTGCCCAACGCTCATATCAAAGGATTTACAGCAGTCGAACTTGACTATATGATACGGAATGCCGGATATGGTATCGAACAGGGTTTGAAGCTATTGAAAGAGTACGGACTCAATTCAATTCCGGGCGGCGGCGCCGAAATTTTTAACGAAGATATTCGTCGAAAAATCTGCGGTGACAAGGCGCCTTCGCAATTATGGTTGCAGATACACGAAGCGGCTCATAATGCCGGACTTCCATCGAACGCAAGTATGCTTTACGGACATGTTGAAACTTACGAACACCGGATTGACCACCTCGACCGGCTACGGCAACTGCAAGACAAAACAAGCGGTTTCAACGCCTTTATTCCATTGAAATACAAAAATGTGAACAATTCCATGAGCAGTATCGGAGAAATCAATACTGCGGAAGTTATGAAGAATTTTGCCGTTTGTCGGTTATACCTTGATAATATTGCGCATATAAAATCCTACTGGCCTATGCTTGGCAAAGATACGGCTCAGATGGCGCTGTATTTCGGAGCCGACGATGTTGATGGCACAATCGACGATTCAACAAAAATTTATTCTATGGCTGGCAGCGAAGAAACATCGCCGTCAATAACTGTGTCTGAGATGATTAAGTTCATATCTTCAACGGGTTTTACGCCCATAGAACGGGATTCGCTGTATAACGAAATTGATACTTTATTTTACGAATAAACATATTATTACAACATCAATCAGGTTGAAAATAAAATCTGCGTGAATCTATTTAATCTGCGTCATCGGCGTGCTGAAAACGTAGAAAATCGCTCGATTAGATTATTTTTTTCTCAACGTCGAAACTGTCAATAAATCAACATAATCGAGCGTTTTAGGACGTCGAAATATAGTAAAAAAAGAAAATGATATTATGCAGTTCAAATAAAATGTTTACTTTTGCAGTCGATATGTATATTATTAAATTATAGTAAATGAAGGTATTAACCCTTTTTGACAAGATATGGGACAGTCATGTTGTTTCGTCGATAGACGACGGACCTGTACAATTGTACATCGACAGACATTACTGCCATGAAGTTACAAGTCCGCAGGCGTTTGACGGTCTGAGAAACAGAGGATTGAAAGTTTTTCGACCGCAAAATACTTTTTGCACTGCCGACCACAATACCCCGACAATAGATCAGGACAAACCTGTTAAAGACACAGTATCAAGGCTTCAACTCGAAACGTTGAAGAAAAACGCCGAAGAATTCGGTCTGTCGTTTTTCGGATTGGGACACGAAAAAAACGGCATCGTGCATGTTGTCGGTCCGGAAAACGGACTCACATTGCCCGGAATGACAATCGTTTGCGGCGACAGTCACACCTCAACGCACGGAGCTTTCGGTTGCGTCGCTTTCGGAGTCGGCACAAGCGAAGTTGAAATGACATTCGCTACCCAGTGTATTCTTCAACCTAAACCGTTGAAAATGCGAATAGTAGTAGATGGTAAATTAGACAGGTACGTTACTGCCAAAGACGTCATACTATATATTATAAGTAAAATCGGGACAGGCGGAGCGACAGGTTATTTCATCGAATACGCCGGCGAAACAATACGCAATATGAGTATGGAAGAGCGTATGACAGTGTGCAATATGAGTATCGAAGCCGGCGCAAGAGGAGGAATGATTGCTCCCGACGAAAAAACTTTTGAGTATCTGAAAGGCAGGGAATACGCGCCGAAAGGCGACGACTGGGACAAGGCTGTCGAACGATGGAAAAATCTCAAGACAGACGAAGGCGCAACATTCGATAAGGAAATCATTTTCAATGCGTCCGATATTTCGCCGATGATAACTTACGGAACAAATCCCGGCACAGGCATTTCAATACAGGAAAATATTCCCGAAATCAACAGTATTGAAGATGCTTCAAAATCGTCGTTCACGAAGATGCTGGATTATATGGGATTCGTCTCCGGCGAAAAACTGTTAGGGAAACCTGTTGATTATGTGTTTCTTGGCAGTTGTACAAACGGACGTATCGAAGATTTCAGAGCTTTTGCGGAGTTTGTTAAAGGAAAGAAAAAAGCGGAAAATATCACCGCATGGATCGTTCCCGGCTCCAAAAAAGTCGAAAAAGAAGTCATCAAAGAAGGTTTGGTTGATATTTTAAATGCTGCGGGATTTGAAATGCGTCAGCCCGGATGTTCGGCATGTCTTGCGATGAACGACGATAAGGTTCCCGCAGGAAAATACGCCGTAAGTACTTCAAACAGAAACTTTGAAGGACGTCAGGGTCCCGGTTCGCGAACTCTTTTGGCAGGACCGCTGGTAGCAGCCGCTACAGCAATAACAGGAGTAATAACCGACCCTCATGACATTGATGCAAAATAAAATAACAAAAACTTTCATGCCGCAATTGAACTTTTTCACTGTTTGCGCATCAAAGCTACTTGTTTACGTTATTATTAAATATAAGTAAAAAATTATTTACGAATGAAAAAAAGTTTATCAATAATATCGCTCTTGTCTGTCTGCTCTTTAGTATTATCATGCAGCAGCGAAGCCTATTTTCAGATAGGTACGGACTGGGTTGATACAAATATGAAATTAGTTTATATCGACGATTGCAGGGCAAAAATGAGCACAGTAAGAATAGATTCTACGCCAACCTACAATCAGGGAGTCATTCTTTTGGGTAAATACGAGGACGCCAATACCATAACAGGCGAAAAACTGACCGGTACAATAAAGGCGATTTCGTATCTCGAAATTTCGAATCCTTCGGTCTCTACAAGTTTGGGTAACAACGTGTTTTTCGATTCTTTGGTTATCGAAATGAGATTCAACGGGTTTTATATGGGCGACACTTTAAATAACATGCATCTCTTTGTCCATCAGCTCTCTGAACGGATGAAATTAGATGCTGTTGTCGGTACGGAAACCTATTACAACACAACTTCGTTTCCTTATAATCCTGAACCTTTGGCGGAAGCAATCTTTCCAATACGTCCAAGTAACACGGCGTCAGGTGTAATGATTGATGGAGGAGTAGCAATTGAGCCTGTCAGAATCAAATTACCCGACCGGTTGGGGCAGGAAATGTTCGACAAAATCGTAAACAAAGAAGAAGAATTTGACAATAGCGAAAAATTTCTGGACTACTTCAAAGGTCTGGTATTCGTTGCTGGCGAGGATGTTGAAGCAATTGCCGGAATCAAAGCGGACAGTACTTTCAAAATCAATCTGCACTATCACGTTCAGGAAGAATTTAAAACGGAAAACGTAATTACATTTTCTATAAACGCAAGAAATCAGTTCAATAACATCACTACCGACAAAAGCGGAACAAACTTGCTGCCTGATTCGTTTATTGACAACGAAATCGAATCAGATTCGACGGGTAATCAAGTATTTATTTCGGCAGGCGATGGATTGTATGCCAAAATAGAATTTCCTGATCTTCATGATATTCTGTTGTCGAGCACTTATGGAATAGTTGAGCAGGCAATTTTGGAAATTCGTCCCGTATATGGTACGTATCAGCAATATACTACTATCCCGCAAAGTCTGACAATATCGGCGACGAACATATCGGGAGAATCGGAGTCATCTTTAACCGATTCGCAAGGACAAAGTCAAACAGGAAATTTGTCGCTGGATCCTCAGTTTTGGGATAACACGCTGTATTCGTTCGATGTAACAGCATTCGTGCAAAATCAGATGTCGGCTCCGGCGAATCAGAAAATGTTCCTTACGCTTCGATTTTCGAACAGCGAAATGCAAAATTCTACACAACGTCTTGTTATAGGCGATAGCAATCATTCGATTAACGCAGGTAACATAACATACTATAACAGAATTAAATTGAAATTATATTATAATATGTATAACGAAAAAAACTGAGCATAGAACATGATACAAATAAAAAGATTTTTAGCTTCCATAATAGCCTTTCTGTTCTGTGTTCTTTCTTATGCGCAACACAGTACAAGTTCTCCATACTCGACAATCGGTATTGGAGAAATCGACAGCCAGATATACGGATTGAACAGCGGCATGGCAAATGTCGGTATAGGAACGTATATTCCCGGTTTTCTGAATAATACCAATCCCGCTGCTATAGCAGTCGATTCTTCGTATTTCATCTTCGACGTTTCGTTATCGGGAAAACTTTCGCGATATTCCACCGCAACAATGAAGGAATATGCAAATAATGAGAATGTTAAAAAAGTAGCATTCGGAGTAAGGATTTTCTCAAAACTTGCGATTTCCGCCGGAATACTGCCCTACAGCAACGTACAATACCGAATACAGTCGGAAGGATATGTCGAAGGCGGTAATAATGAGAAATATACAATATATCATGAAGGTACAGGCGGTTTATCGAAAGCTTATTTTACATCGACGTATAAACTGTTGCCATATCTGTACGCCGGAGTAACCGCCTCGTATCTTTTTGGACGGATAAACAGAAGCGAACAGCTTGCAAATCAGATGCTTCAGACAACATCCGAAGTGGATAAAATACTGTTCGACTTTGGTTTGATGTATAATAAAAAACTCTTAGGTTCTTCGTTTTCGGCAGGTCTTGTTTTCGGATACGAATCCAAAATAAAGATGAAAAACTATAAAACTCTTTCATCTCTTGGAACAACCGAAACAGAGACAAGTACTTATACCTCATTGCCGCGAAATATCGGAGGAGGTTTTTCATTGCGTAACAATAGTGGACACAGCTACAAAATGATTGCCGTCGATTATAAATTTCATAACTGGGCAAATATAAAATCGCCCGATTTAAGGATGCAATATAGCAATAGTCATAGAGTTAATGCGGGAGTAGAATATATTCCGAATTATAGAACTCCACGCAATTATGTACAACGAATGCAATATCAGTTAGGCGCTTATTTCGAAAAATCGAACCTGATTATCAACGGAAAAAAGATAAGAGAAATGGGCGCAACGGCAGGAGTGATTTTACCATTGAAAAATAATTTTACCCAGATATTTGTGTCGGCAGATTTTGGGCGCAGAGGCGGCGCAGGCTTGATAAACGAAAATTTTATCAGGATAAACTTGGGCGTATCCGTAAATCAGTTGTGGTTTATAAAATGGGCTTACCAATAAGCCGGTAATTTTCAATATTTTAAATTGCAGAACTTCATCGGATGTTAAATTTTTAATAGTTGATGCAACGAATTGGACTGTTATTGCATCTATATTTTAAGCTAAACATAGTTTTGGTGAAATTTTGTATGAAAAGATGTGAATAGATAATGGATAGTAGATTGATAGTTTCATTTATAGCTGCATTAATCGTGGGTTTTTTTTCCATACCAGGAGTTGTGAAAGTGGCGGTAAAAAAGGATTTGGTGGCAAAACCAAACCACAGGACTTCACACACCGGACGAATACCTAATGTCGGCGGAATTTCCATTTTCATATCCTTTGTTCTTTCGATGCTGATTGCAGCGGATTTCAGCGATAATAACAGTATTCAATTCCTGATATTCACAACATTGGCTTTATTTTTTGTCGGTCTCTACGATGATATCATGATTATCTCGGCACGACGCAAACTTATCGGCGAATTGTTTGGTATTTCCGTCATGATATTTCTCGGAAATTTCCGTCTGACAAATTTGCACGGTTTTTTTGGCATATACGAAATCACGTATTTTTCCAGCGTATTATTAACATTTTTTGTAACTGTCGTGATAATCAATGCAATCAATCTTATTGACGGAATCGATGGACTTGCGGCTGGAGTGGGTATGATTGTCGCTCTGTTTTTTGGAATATATTTCCATTTAATCAACGAAGGACAGTTATCAGTGGTCTCATTCAGTTTATTAGGCGCGCTTGTGCCGTTTTTTGTTTATAATGTTTTCGCAAAACGCGGCAAAATCTTCATGGGCGACGCCGGCGCCTTAGTTTTGGGCGTCGTACTGGCAGCCTTAACCATCTCGTTTAATGAAGTAAATATTCTCGAAACATCTCCATATCATATCGTTAACGTTCCTATGGTGTCAATATGCATTTTAGTTTTGCCGATGTTTGACACCATCAGAGTGTTTACAATCAGGATTTTCAATAAAAAATCACCGTTTTCTCCGGACAAAAACCATTTGCACCACATGTTTCTGACTCTGGGCTGCAATCATAAACAGGCAACAGGAATATTGTTGTTTATCAATGTAGTATATATCGGATTGGGGCTTTTGTTACAAAATACTATGCGACTTTTCTTTTTCGCAATAATACTCTTTTCATGCATACTTTGGTCTGAAATGTTGAGACTCATAATCAAATCGCGAGAAAGAATAAAAGAAAGCCAGTGTAGCGAAGAAGTGGTAATGGATTAATAAAATATACAAAATATACAAAAAGGACGCAATCGAAAAAATCCTATTGCGTCCCTATACTCTTAACTCTTAGTTCTTAGTTCTTAACTTTCCAGAGTTCCGCCAGAGTTTTTTGGAACTCTTTTTCGGCGTTGAGTTTGAGATTGACGGTATTGTAGTACAGACCAAGTTCTACGATATAGTCGAGCAGAGAGATTTCTCCTGCGTCGAGGGCTTTTTTGAGCAAGTCGGTGCTATTGAGCGACGACAGCGACTGTTTGTATTCCAGCGCTGTTGTTTGCAGACTTTTTGCCCGGGCGTAGAGATTTCGAATATATTCGTAGAATTGCAGACGGGCGTCGGACTGTTTCGCTTCGTTGGCTTTGAGAGCGGCACGAGCCTGTCGAACACGATTTTTGTTTTCCCAGAGCGGAATCGAGATACCCAGAGAAATACCCTGATACGCTTCGCCGACAACCTTTTCGCGCATGAATCCCGCTGAAAAATTCGGTAACGACAACGTCTTATTCAGTGCAATCTGCGTTTTAGCGATTTCGACTTCCTGTTTCACGTATTCGAGAACCGGATTCGACTGTTCGGCGTCAGCATACCATTCGTCGAAATTGTTCGGGAACGTTGCATCGTCATATTCGCTGTCGTCCAACGTTAAGGCAACGCCGCCGTTAAGACGTTTCAGTTCAGCCAGAATCGACAGCCGTTCCGTTTCGACGCTTGCTATTTCGCCTTTCACCGTTGCCAAATTCAGTTGCGCCTTGTTGTATTCCAGGATATTGGCGTCGCCTTTGTCGAGACGGTTTTTGTAACCGCCGGCAAGAGTAGTGGCATGTTCCAGACGACGGTCAAGTTCCTGTTTGAGAGCATTATAATACACCAGATCCAGACAGTATTGCCGAGCCTGCAGCAGAATATCCAGACGTTCGGACTTGTACTGCAGTTCGAGCAGGCTGTTCCGCTGACCGGAAATCTTCTTTTTTACACCCGTAACAGTCGCAAAATCAAATGTTTGACGAACGCTGATATCATTTCTGTTACCGATATTGTTGGGATTGCCCCAGAGATAGTTAAACTCCACTTCGGGATTCGGAAGATAAATACCCGTAACGTTGTCCAACTTTTGCGCTTCGACATTTTCCCGGAGCGCCTTCAGCGTCGTGTTGTTTTCTTCTATGGCGCTCAACACGGCGGGAACAGCGCTTTGGGCAAAAAGAAAATGCCCGGTAAATATAGCAATAGCTAATAATAATATTTTATTCATAACTTCTAATTTATAACTCTTAGTTATTAACTTTTAATTCTTGACTTCGTCAAGACATACATTATAGGAACAATGAAACCGTTTAAAAATGTCGAACTTAGCAGACCGCCAAGAATCACCTTTGCCATCGGACTTTGGATTTCGTTACCCGGCAATTCGCCGCCTAATGCAAGCGGTATCAGCGCCAACGCCGACGTCAGAGCGGTCATCAGGATGGGATTCAGACGGTCGAGCGAACCGTGCATCACGCTTTCTCTCAGTGTCAGTCCCCTGTCCTGCAAATCGTTGTAGTGCGAAATAAGCAACATCCCGTTGCGTGTGGCGATGCCGAACAGCGAAATAAACCCGATAATGGCGGGAATACTGATATCACCGTTCGTCAGCACAAGCGTAAACACCCCGCCAATCAACGCCAGCGGAAGGTTCAGCAGCACGACTGTCGATTGCGTTACGCTGCGAAACTGGTTAAACAGTAACAGAAAAATGACCAGCAGCGCGAAAACGGACGCAACGAG
>JAISXV010000065.1 GCA_031270335.1 Prevotellaceae bacterium
GATTTCCTGATATTTACCCGTCAAAATGGCGAAGATGGTATCGCCGTACGGGTGGAGGATGAAAATGTATGGCTGCACAGTGAAGCAATGGCGCAACTTTTTCAGAAAGACCGCCGTACGATTCAGGAACATTTGAGAAATATTTTTGCCGACGGCGAACAGGATGAAAATTCAGTATGCCGGAATTTCCGGCATACTGCCACCGACGGAAAGAGTTATCAAGTGAAATTTTACAGTCTGGAGGCGATTATTGCCGTCGGATACCGTGCCGATTCCGAGCGGGCTATTGAGTTTCGCAAGTGGGACTTTGCCGAAAGCGAGTTTGAAAAATATCGTGTCATTCAGGACAAAAACTATATGTCCGATTTCGACAGGCTGGTGGAACAGGCAAAGAAATGATAACAATGATAAATATCTTAGTAATAATAAGTTTAGCGATATTTTATTTGCTGTTTATTGGTCGCACCATGTTATTGTATAAAAACGGAGTTAAAGTCTGGGTTATCGGAACGAGTTCTCGGAACATAGTTGAAAAACTGTTGGAAATGATATTGTTTCCGTTTTTATTGCTGTGGACAGCGCTGGTCGTGTGTATGGCGTTGAATGTTCGTATTGAGAATGTTGTTTTTGAGATACTTTGTGCTGTTCCTCTGTTGAAATGGATTGGAATCATAATCTGTTATACGGGGCTTGTCATTTTTCTGTGGGCGTTAATTTCGTTTGGAAAAGCATGGCGCATCGGTATTGACGAAACTCATTCCAACGACTTGATAACGACAGGAATATTTATATTATCGCGTAATCCGATATTTCTGTTTATGGATCTATATTTTACGGGAATCCTGCTGATATATCCGAATATATTGCTTATCATCGCAACCGTATGTGCAATTGTCGGAATACATTTTCAAATCTTGCGTGAAGAAAAATTTCTGTTGAATCAATTCGGGAAAAAATATACCGAATACAAGCGTAAAACAAGACGGTATTTGTAAACTCACTCAATTCCGGTTTAATGAATCGGATATTTGATAAACAAATTTGTCAAGTTCTTTTTTAATTTTTCCTTTCAACAGCGTTTTCATCATCAGATTGAGTTTTGCCCGAAAGACAATTCTCAGACGAGTATCGTCGTCGGCGATTTCTTTCAATTGCAACCATGCGAAAAATTCGACGGGAGTTTGTTTGTAGCCCGTGTATTTTATTGTCTTATACGGTTCTCGGTCAATAATCTGAATACCGATTTCCATTCCTTTGACTTTGAAAGAACATGTGTCCTGCGCACTTTGAAAATCCTCGATTTTTTTGATTTGAGCAGTTGGTATCATTTGCGAAAATACGCTCATATCTGCCATTGCGTTGTATATCCGTTCCGCATTATGATTTATTTTTACGATATCGCTGATAAATTCATCCATAGTTTTATTGTTTAAATTTCCTTATAATCAAATCGTTCAGGAACGCAACCGTCCCGTCGGTTCCCAATACCGAAACGTCTATCGAAAAGTTGTACGACGAAGCGACGCCCCACTGTTTGTTTGTATAATAATTATAGTATGCAGCGCGCGACTTGTCGATTTTGGCAATCAGTTCTTTTGCCCGCGCTTCGCTGACGTTTTCCCTTTCGGCGATATGTTTTACACGATTGTTGAGGGTATTGTGAATGAAGAAACTCAAGCAACCGGGATGATTTCGCAAAATGTAATCGGAACAGCGACCGATGATTACGCACGATTCTTTTTCCGCCAGATTGCGTACAGTTTCGCTCTGTAACAGAAACAGTTTTTCGTTCGAAAGTATATCGTCGCAAGGAATATACATCCCCAACGGCGAAAAACCCAGCGACAAAGCATGCGACAATCCGCTTGATTCACGTTCGTCGGCTTTTTCAAACACTTCGGGACATAATCCGCTCTCCTGCGCCGCGATAGCAAGGAGTTCCCTGTCGTAATACGCGATATTCAATTTGTTTGCCAGCTTTTTGCCGACTTCGCCGCCACCGCTCCCAAATTGTCGCCCTATACTGATTATTATATTATTATTCATAACGTAAGTATTTTAGGGAAATCTTTTTTCAGCCATTTATTCAGAAAAGGCAGAATTGGAGTAACGTATGGCAGATGTCCGTCGGGCAGGAATAAAATCTCCGCCCGTTCCGGCATTTTCAGGTACATATCGTAATAATAACGCACCTTGCCGAACTCGAATGCTACATTTTCACTTTTTGCCACGCCGTCGTTGTGTCCGCGTTCAACCATGAAAAGACGAGGCGCAATCAAACGCGCCATATCGCTATGGTCAAACGTATTCGCCAAATCGAAATCGAAAATCTCGTATTGCCAGTCAAACATATAACTACTCGGCAACGACGTACCCGCGACTTTATCGTTCCAATAATTAAAATTTGCCGAACAGACAACTACTTTGTATTCGGGAATCAGCGGCGGAACAAACATCGCCGTTGTTCCGCCGTAAGAACATCCGTAAAAGCCGATTTTGTCCGCTTCGACAAAAGATAATGTTTGCAGAAACTTCACAATCTGTTTTTGTTGCGCTGTCATCACGGCAAAAAGATTCTTGCCTAATGAATTTAACTGACGCTGATTGAACCGGAATTTGTGACTTAACTTGAAAATCCCCTGCGGAGCAAACGTTACATAACCGCCGTTACACAATTTCGTGTCCATTGCGTGCTGCATGTCGCCTTTCGGGTCAAACTCGATGATATGCTGTTTCGTATCGACTTCCAAACCGTGTTGTCCGACGATGGCAGGCAGTTTTTGTCCTTCTTTGAGCGTTTTCGGGATAAGCAGAAATCCGAAGGCTGTCAGTCCTTCGTAAACGTCAAGTTCAACTTCGTAGATCGTATAAGTCTCGCAGTCGCTGAAGAAACGGGTTCGCGGATTGATCGGTAATAACGGTTCTTCAAATTCGCCAACCACGTTTTTTGAGAAATAATTCCGATACCATTCAACTGTTTCGGCGATTTTTTCCGGCGACGAAACGTCCAGTTTTTTCCAGAAATCACGTCGCGTGAAAACCGATTCTTTGAGCAGTTGCTGCGTATGGTTTTCGAGTTGTTTGACGATGCGCTGTTCGCTTAAAATGCGCTGAACAGCAGGCAAATCAGCAGCCGTCGAAACCGCGTTTTTCTTCATTTCAATCCAGTCAATTTTCAATTGCCCGACGAGTTTTTTTGCCCGTTCGACTTCCGTTTTCACGCTTTCGGGATTTAACTTTTTCAGTTCTCCCGGAGCGCCGCCGTATTTGGAATTCCAGGGTTCATTGAAGGGCAGCGATAATTCGGGCGCATTGTATGACGCTACAGTCAATTTGCGCGGACAAATCAGCGTTGCGATTTCAGCGTCGCCAAATTCATTGAGCAAGCCAAACACATTTCTGTCGATAGGTTCGTCGCACAGTCTGTCGCGTTTGTCGAAATAATCAACCACAACCGCCTCGTCGATTCGCGTATCGACAGCCGCCGAATACAACGCAAGCAATCCGCCATCGCCCTGTCCCTGAACACGAATTTTCATTGACGGCGTTTTCTTTAACCAATCGACCAGCGCCAAAACTTCCTGCACTTCGTAACCGATGATATGCCGCCCAAGCTGGTAGGCTTGCCGGTAAATAAATTCCCGATTCGGTAACTGAACATGTTTGTACTGTCCCAAATTCCGGCTTACAATAAGCGGAATAATCATCTGCTCATCTTTCGACGGCGGCGTAAACCAGACCTCTCTCCACAAGAGAGAAGAATCCGCCAGCAGTTCTTCCGGCGTGATTCCGGCTTGCGGCAGATGGATGACCGTTTTTGTTACGCCATTTGATTTCGGCTTAACTAAAAGTCCTTCGGCGGAAAAATCGTCAAACACTTTCCAGCGGATTGCGAAAACAGAGTGCGTTTTGTTTTCCGCCACAACCGCCGGCTGATTCAGCATACAAATCAGTTCGGGCGCATCGAAACCAATCCGGCTATCGCGAACTCCGATAATAAATTTCAACCGTTCCCGATTTCCGGCGACAGATTTTTGATAAGCATCCGAATCTGAAAAATCGCGATTCCAGTATTTTGCACGTGACGATTCGCTTCCGGCAATTTTCCTGTCAAGAAATTCGGTAATGAGACGGTTGTTACGTTCAAAATAATTCTCTGTCCACTCAATCGGTTTTGTACCGGGTAATTGTTGCGCCCTGCCGGAAAAAACGGCGGCAAGACAAAATATTGTTGTAAAAAAATACTGTTTCATCAATTTATTTATAATTTATTTTTTCCATTCTACATTTAATTTCTTTTCCCGCAAAGGCAATTGCCATCAGCATTACTTTCGTGTCGTTGAGATATGCTTCGTAATATTTCCGGTTACGGATTTGTCGCATCGCAGCATTTAACAGATTGTCGATTTTCTTTTCGGCAGAGTATTTTATTTCGGCGACAACGGTCAGTCCGGGCTGACGCCATACGGCGTCGATACGTCCGATGTTGGTAAGTACTTCGCCCTGAATGTCGAAACCAAGCGTTGCCATCAAAAACAGAAACAGTGAATGATAGTACGATTCGTTTTCAGCATGCAGATTATTGGGTATATGAGCCAGCAACGAGCGCAGACTTTCTTCCAGAGCCGAAGTTTTACCCTCGTATATTTGAGATTGTATCTTTGGAATCATCGACTGTATCGTTGCGACATTGTTTTCGCTGTAGGCGCTGAACAGATGTTCCATGAGAGCCTCTTTGACTTCCATATTCGGGACATCAAGCGTGTAACGGGCGCGTCCGCCAATCAGTTCCATCTTCTTAATGGTCAGATAACCTGTCTGAAACAACAAAGGCACTTCGCCAATATTAGCCGGATCATATCCGTCGAATATATTTTCGTCGACAACGACAGGTTCCAATACGGCATCGGCACGATTACGACGTTGTATAATATCCATCAGAAAAGTAGGTGTGCCGGAACTGAACCAGTAATCTTTAAATCGCTTGATTTTAAAAAACTTCATTGTCGAAAACGGATTATAGATCGCGGTTTTTCCATCCCAGGTATAACCGTTGTACCAGTAACGAATATGTTCCAACACTTCTTCTCTTGTCATTTTCTGATATTCGGCGGCGGCGTCGATATGTTCCGAAAAATTACTCTCTAATTCTTCCTGAGTATATCCGCATATTGCTACATATTCTTCCTGTAAAGTAAT
>JAISXV010000080.1 GCA_031270335.1 Prevotellaceae bacterium
TCCGACGCCATATTTTCCCAAGCCTGAACATCGACAACAGCATCAGCCAGACGCTCTTCCAGCAACGCCAGCGCCTTCTCGAAATTATCGCTTAAACCGCTGATCGACGCGTAAACACGATCGTTCGACGCCGACACGCCAAATGAACATGCAATCTTGAAAAACTCGCTTTTTATCTCTTCCGCCGAATGTTTCGACGTCCCGAGATAATCGAGATAACTGAATGCCGTACCCAGCAATTTATCGTTATTATTTCCCATTTCGAAGACATAATTCATCGAAAACAAAGGATTTGTTGTGTTTTGTTTATAAAGAATTTCGATACCACTTTTCGATTTCAGCTTTGACATATCTTTGTCGTAATCAACATAAACCGGCTCGATAGACGACACTTCACGATTTTTGTATTCGGCAAGATAAGCGCTTTCGTTGTCTCTGTTTGTCGGAATCGGGGTAATCTGCGGCTTGTCGATTTTCTTTTGGTCGGGTATGCTCTGTTTCTTGTAAACGGCAACATAATTATCGTTAAAATACTTGTTACAGAAATCAATAACATCCTTTTTCGTCAGTTTTGACTGGAAATCGACTATTCCAACCTGATCAGCCCAATCGACCTGATTCACAAACGCATTCAGGAACAGCGAAGCGGCATAACCCGGTTCCTGCTGCTGATAATATTTCGACAGCCTGAAATTGTTGATGACAGCCTCCATCAGCCAGTCTTCGAACTCGCCCTTTTTCAGCAGTTCTACCTGTCCAAGCAACAGATTACGTACTTCGTCAAGCGATTGTCCTTCTTTCGGAGTTCCGGTGAGGACAAAAAGACTGTAATCGGCAAGAGTTTCGGCAACACTTCCGCCTCGCAGAAGTTTCTGTTTCTGAACCAGATTCAGGTCGATAAGACCGGCGTCGCCGTTTGTCAGAATATAATCGACAAATTCAAGGATTGCGGCGTCTTTGCTGTTTGCACCCGGTAAACGGTATGCAATCATGATATTTTCAGCCTCAAGACCAATGACTTCCTTAACAATCGGAGCGGTTACCGGCTGTTCGGGCGCGGTCTTCAATACGGGAACGTCTTTGTTTACAAGTTTTCCGAAATGTTTGTCAATAATCTTGACCGTTTCGTCGAAATCCAAATCGCCAGCCATACAAATTGCCATATTATTAGGCACATAGTAAGTATCAAAGTATTTTTTGATATTCGTTATCGAAGGATTTTTCAGATGATCCTGCGTTCCGAGAATTGTCTGTGTTCCATAAGGATGATGCGGAAACAGACCAGCCAGAATAGTGTCGAACGTCTTCCTCATATCTTGTGTAAGGCTCATGTTGTATTCTTCGTACACAGTTTCCAGTTCCGTATGAAACAGGCGGATAACCGGATTGGTAAAACGGTCGGCTTCAACTTCCGCCCAGTTTTCAATCTGGTTTGCAGGGATATTCTCCACGTAAGCCGTAACGTCGTAAGAAGTAAAAGCGTTAGTTCCCTGCGAACCGATGCTGTTCATCAGCTTATCGTATTCGTTTGGAATAGCGAGTTTTGCGGCTTCCTGCGAAACGCTGTCGATTTGAGCGTACAGGGCTTTACGTTTGTCGTTGTCTGTCGTTTTCCGGTAAACTTCAAACAATTCTTCGATTTTGTCAAGCAAAGGTTTTTCAGCCTCATAATTTGACGTTCCTACAGATTTGGTTCCTTTAAACATCAGATGTTCAAAGTAGTGAGCCAAGCCTGTAGTTTCAGCGGGGTCGTTTTTGCCGCCGACACGGACGCCGATATACGTTTGTATTCTCGGTCTGTCCCTGTTTACCGACAAGTAAACTTTCAAACCGTTGTCCAGAGTGTAAATCCGTGCGTTTAACGGGTCACCCGCAACTGTTTCATACTTGTACTTGGACACTTCGCCCGTACAAGCGACCAGCAACACAAATATGGTTGCTAATGTTAGTGATATAAACTTTCTCATCGTAATATTATATTTTAATATTTTATATTATTTTTCAACTTGTTTATCCTGAAGAAGACGCTCCAACTTTGCAAGTTTTTCTCTCAATTCTGCATTTTCTTTATCTTTTTCTTCAATAATTTTTTTATCTTCTTCGATAGTTTTATCCTTTTCTTCAATAATTTTATCCTTTTCTTCGATCTTTTTCTTATCTTCACCGTGCCGGAGGTTAAAAATACGTAAAGCCTCTTCTTCATCTTCTATTTCCTTACGTTTTTGGGGATCGGCTCCCATTTCGTAAAGAATATCAGTAATAAGTTCAATATTTTCATCATCCGGTTGATAGTAATATTCTTTCCTTGCTTCTGAATGTTCAACGATAAAATGTTTCTGTTCAAAAATGCTGAGCAATTTATCAAGATTTGTAGTATAACGTACATCTTTTATCCTGCCTGCCTGAATGATATAACAGTCATGAATAACGTTTTCTACAAAATCCGACTTTTCCTCAATTGGCTTGTTCTCTATCAGGTCAATGTATTTATCGCATACGGCTTTGAAGCAGGGACTCTTTATTTTGGCAAGATTGTTTCCCAAAATATAGATTACTGTAATCGGGAGGATTGTTTTCTTTCCGTCGATGGTATCCTCTCTTATATACTGCTCTCCAAGATATTTACGAAAACGCTTTACATCAGACGTATCCCATGATTTTTGGAGTTCTATCAATATTTTTTGATATGTGCCATCGCTGTCACGAACAGTTGCAACGAAATCTAACCGGAA
>JAISXV010000097.1 GCA_031270335.1 Prevotellaceae bacterium
ATCATGGTTGCCGGCAGCGAATCGTACGTCGCCGCTCTTGCTTTCTACGAATATGTGAAGATACTCGCCGGAAGAGATGTTCCGCGTGCAAAGGCTGTGTATGAGGAATTGAAAAAACGTTTTCCATTCGGACGCAGAAGGACCTCATCCGCCGCCGATGTTAAATAACCGACGGCAAACGAAATCTCCGAATACGTTTTTAAAGGAGAACAGTTAAAATCCCGCATAATGCGGGATTTTTTTATTACACAACCAATATTATAGACTTTAAGTTCTATTTTTAGACTGTGAGCGGTTGCCTTTACTCTGAGAGGGCTTTCTTAGGCGCTCCGAGCCCCGATTTAGGCGCTCCGAGCTCCGATTTAGGCGCTCCGAGCTCCGATTTAGGCGCTCCGAGCCCCGATTTAGGCGCTCCGAGCCCCGATTTAGGCGCTCCGAGCCCCGATTTAGGCGCTCCGAGCTCCGTTAATGAAGTATGAAGTATGAAGTATGAAGTATGAAGTATGAAGTATGAAGTATGAAGTATGAAGTATGAAGTATGAAGTATGAAGTATGAAGTATGACAATGAACGATGAAGTATGAAGTATGACATGAACGTTACTGCACCCGATTTTGTGGATAAATAAATAATATTTACCTTTGTCGCCGAATCAAGTACGTTTTTTGTTAAATAAAAATGATTAAAAAAATATAGACAGAATGAAAGTAATGGAGTCTTATAAAAGAATCTTAATATCGTGCTTTTTATGTGGATTCTATATTCCATGCATATTTTCTCAGGATGGAGTTTATGGCGACTCTTTTACAAAGAGAATTGAGTACAATTTTATTGATGTCCAATTGATAAAAGAAGTTGATGGTAAATCAATAATTGCAGGCTACTTGTGTAATGTCGGCAGTAAAAGCGATGTGGAAAAACTGCTTTTTGGCAGCGATTTCAATGCCAAAATCGAATTTTTCTATGCCCCTTCTTTTGAAGCTTCGACTAAGGGAGAAACCGGTTTTCGTATCATGAAAGATTCTTTGGATACATCCTATATTCTTGAAGTTAAACATATTCCTAATTATGAAGAAGTGTATAGAGAATGTGATGACAAATATCCTGTAACAGGTATTCCAGCAGACATAATGCATTCCATGCCTTTAAATTCCATCCCTCTATATTCCAATGAACTGATATGGAAACAGAGACATGACGAACGCCTCAAACTCTTTAAAGTCGAAACCCTGTCGTTTTCCGTCAGTGATCAGTTTGCAGAGATACTGTATCAAAAGATGGTATCGTTCATTGATATTTTTAAAGCAAAAGGGCGGTTATTGTTGAGCGCGGATGGTTATTCAGTAACGTTTCGTAACGTAGTCGATGATGAAGTGTGGTCGTTAGAAATCCATAATGCTGAAGGAGATGCACTTAAATTGGCAGATCTTTGCAGACAAATCATAACGGACGCCAAGACCAATAAATTGAATGAATCAACATATATATCCGTTCTGAATGGATTTGATTTTTGATTTTAAATTTAGCATAACATCAATGAAAACAAATATTAATAATATAGCAAAGCACATGTTGTTGAAAGAAAAAAATATTTATGGCTTTGTAATCCGTTGGGTAAAGAATATTTGTATTATAATTTATCCTTATCCCCGCATGGTGGACAAGGTGTTGATACTTCCATGGCAAATGTTTCTGCAACAATTGTGGAACGGAGAAATAATTTCGTAATGTTTATAGATTTTTTGAGTAAACAGCGAATATCAAATAAATTCCGCATCTAAAATAACTCCAAATCTTCCGGTTTTACGCTGATAATTTTATCGTCTTTCATAATAACCAGTTCCTGATTATTACGTTTTTTGTAGTCGAGCAGTTTGCGGTAAGATATTTCGAGACCTGTCAAGATTTTATTCATTATAGCATCAGATTCCTCATCTGTTCTCAAAACATTTTTATCATCTGTTTCCATAATATTTTTATCATCTGTTTCCATAATATTTTTTTAATTTATTAAATTCATATTCACTAACAACAACAAGTGTATTTGTATTTTGCTTTTTCGTGGCAATAAGTTTTTGTTTACCTTCCGAATTGTCGAATATCATAACGACGTCTGCAATCGGGATATAAACGTCAAACAGATTTTTAATTCCGCTAAGATATCGTCGTTCTATCACATTTTCTTCGATATTGTGTCCTCCTTCCCTGACTCTCGTGCGGACTCTATGTTTTGCCAAATCGACGGTTTGCAACCAGAAAAACAGTAAAGTAACATTATATCCTTTCTCTTTTGCCTTGTAAACAGTATTTTTATGTATTTTGACGGATAATGTTGTTTCAAAAGCGAAATTTTCGTTGTTTTCCAGAAGTTCGTCGATACGTTTAAGCATAATTCTGCCGGCTTCTATAGCCATTTTTTCGGGTCGAAAAGGCGATAATCCTCTTGCAATTTCGTCGGCGTTCACAAATTCCCGACAATTCAGAATTTCGGGCAATATTGTATATGAAGCAGTTGTTTTCCCTGCTCCGTTGCATCCGGCTATTATGTATAAATCATTATCCATGTTGCAAATTATATAAACCCCGGCTTCACCATCGACGTCCGATATTCGAAAGAGAAAGTTCCCGGAACTGCGTCGCAAAAGTACAAACTTTTTTTCATCTGCGAAAATCTCTACAATCTTCTTCATTCATGCGTGCTAAACGAAAAACGAAACACACATTTTTTTTGACATTTCGAAAAACGCTTTACCTTTGTCGCCGATAAAAATGGCGAATAATGCTGTTTATGCGTATAGATGAGAAAATGTAATAGACAAACAGTGACACACATACAGACAAATAAAAATCCGGCTCTGTTGATTCTGTGTTTAGCCTCGTTTTTGGTGCCGTTCATGGGTTCTGCGATAAATTTATCGTTACCGCAGATAGGGGAATCATTTTCGATGGGCGCCGTATCTCAAAGTTGGATTTCAACGATTTATCTTATTGCGGCAGCCATTTTTCAAGTTCCTTTTGCTCGTTTGGCCGATTTGTTTGGACGCAAAAAAGTGTTCATACAGGGACTTGCATTGTTCGGCATATCAACGTTTTTATGCGGCATTTCGTTTTCGGGGACGATGTTGATTGTGTTGCGGGCATTGTCGGGACTGGGATGCGCTATGATGTTCGGAACGAGCATGGCGATTCTTGTGTCGGTGTTTCCGCCCGAACATCGTGGAAAAGCAATAGGGATAAACACTTCCGTCGTGTATTTTGCGCTGGCGTCGGGACCGTTTTTGGGAGGACTGCTCACACAGTATGCCGGATGGCAAAGTCTTTTCTTCATTACAGGCTTGCTGGGAATTGCCGTGGCGAT
>JAISXV010000178.1 GCA_031270335.1 Prevotellaceae bacterium
GCCGACCCTTCGATTGTGCTTTTCAAGGGCGAATATTACATGTTTGTATCCAAATCGGGAGGATATTTTCATTCTGTCGATTTGATTAACTGGAATTTGATTGTTCCGGAAAATCTGCCGCTCGAAAATTATGCGCCGACAGCGGTAGTAATCGACGATGAGATTTATTTCCTCACTTCGGGCAGTGCGCAGATTTTCAAAACCAAAGACCCAAAATCAGGAAAATGGGAAGTGGCAAAAGACGGTTTTCAAATCACCGAAACCGATCCAATGCTATTTCTGGACGACGACGGACGGCTGTACTATTATGGCGGATGCAGCAATACAAATCCTATTTTAGGAGCTGAAATCGACCGTAAAACGCTGGATGTTATCGGCAGTCCGGTAAAATTGATTGGCGAAAACAGGGAAAAATACGGCTGGGAAGTGCGGGGAAATTACAGTACATCGTACGAAGAATTGCCATGGATCGAAGGCGCATGGATGAACAAACATAACGGGAAATATTATTTCCAATATGCCTCGCCCGGTACGGAATTTAACAGCTATAACGACGCTGTGTATGTCGCCGACAAACCGCTCGGCCCGTTCACAATAGCCGGTCATAATCCGTTTGCTTACAAGCCCGGAGGCTTTGCAACAGGCGCAGGGCATGGAAGCACTTTCATGGACGTTTATGGAAATTATTGGCATATCGGTACAGTAACTATCTCGTTACGTGAGGGTTTCGAAAGACGGCTTGCGCTGTTTCCGGCATTTTTCGACAGCGACGGAGAAATGTATGCCTGCACCGCATTCGGCGATTATCCGATGATTGTGCCGGACAAAAAAATCTCCGTTCCCGAAGAATTGTTCCCTTCATGGATGTTGTTGTCGTACAATAAAAAAGTCGAAGTATCTTCGACGTTGGATGGTTTTCCTGCGAAAAACGCTGTGGACGAAAATCTCCGTACATGGTGGAGCGCTTCGACAAGCGATAAAGGCGAGTATTTCTCTGTCGATTTGGGCGCTATATGCGATATCTACGCTCTGCAAATCAACTTTGCCGATCAGGACGCCGAACTGTTGGGACGAAACGGCAATATTTATTACCAATATACAATAGAACAGTCTGCCGACGGCAAAAAGTGGAAAACCTTAGTCGATAAATCTGCTGACACAGAGGATGCTCCACACGATTATATTCAGTTGCAACAGCCTGTTAAATCGCGATATATACGTATAAACAATGTCAAAATGCCTTCGGGAAAGTTTTCGCTGTTTGATTTTCGTGTTTTCGGCAAAGGCAACGGTGAAGCGCCAAAAGCCGTGTCGTCGATTACCGTTGAAAGGATGAGCGACCGCAGGACAGTGAAACTGAACTGGGAAAAAATTCCGAAAGCAACAGGATATAATGTCCGTTTCGGGATACAGAAAGACAAGTTGTATCAAAACTATATCGTTTACGGTAAAAACAGTTTGGATATCAATGCCCTCAATACCGAAAAAACATATTGCTATTCTATCGACGCATTTAACGAAAATGGAGTTACACGTGGCGAATTGAGAATTGGGAATTGAGAATTGAGAATTGAGAATTGATTTGCGGATAAAATCAGAGTTCCGAAATCAGGAAAACAAGTCGTTCCAGTTTGGGGCGGATATCTTTTGTTTTACAGGTAAAATTGTTTGTCATTATCGCAACGCACATAATTTCACCGTTTTTACCGACAATATATCCGGCGTAATTGAGCGCTCCTGTCATTGAGCCGCTTTTGAGAAAAATCCGTTCTTTGTTACTTTTTCCGGCATAGCTCGACATGAAATATCGCAACGTACTTTTTTCTGTTCCCGGCGAAGGCAACGAAAGGTGAAAATCAGGAACATGCCGCTTGATAACGCGCAGATATTCGCACGTAAACCCGGCTGTAATCAAATTGTGTCTCGACAAGCCGCTTCCGTCAACAATACGGATGTCGTGTGTGTTTAGTTTCAGCGATTTAAGCAAGTTGTCCATATTTGTGGCGCTTTTCGAAAACGAAGTTTCGCCAGTTGTTATCTTCGAGATGTTTTTGAACACAGCATCGGCAAAAAGATTGTTACTGACATAATTAGTGAAACGGGCAAGTTCGCTGTACGGAGGCGATTCAATCTCCGTCAGCAGATATTTTTCGCTGTCGAAAACAGAATCAATACCATTATTATATACAGGAATGCCGGCGCTGTTTAGATACTCGTTCAACCAAAACGCAAATGCT
Organism: Prevotellaceae bacterium; assembly: GCA_031270335.1. Taxonomy (GTDB): domain Bacteria; phylum Bacteroidota; class Bacteroidia; order Bacteroidales; family UBA932; genus JAIRLF01. The sequence continues at coordinate 2,238 of JAISXV010000178.1, forward strand.
CCGGCGGGATTCTGCAACGCGCAATCGAGTACGGTTTCCTTTCCTGCGGGCATTTCACCTCTGAGAATATATCTGTTAGCTTCCGGTAACGACACAATATCCGGTAACGAATCTTTGTGAATAATCGTAATATCGGGTACGATTTTCGGGACAACAGTTTCGGAATAAGGATATTCAGGATTGACAACAATTCCTGTGGTATCTTTACACGAAATTTTTACTGTAAAGGTATTTTCGCAAAAGTTCAGCCCGTGAACGCCTGTTCCGTAATAACTTCCGATATCTTCCAGTTCCCACGAAGAATGAACGGTTTCGGAAGTCGAATGATTTCCGTCGAAATACGAATCGTCTGTGATAATCTTGCCATTGACGGCGGATATTCCGGCGCTTTTCAGTCCGTAAAATATTTTGTTGAAGACAATTTGGGGCGCCGTTTCCGGAAAATTTTTCGAGCAAAACGAAGGGTCGCCGCCGCCAACGATATACAGATTTCCGTTCAAAACCGAATCGGCAGCGATTGTTCCGTCGTAATAGACCGATGTTTTGAAAGTATGGTTTTCTCCCAAATTGATGAATCCGATTCCGGTAGTTATCAGCTTTTGAGTCGATGCGGGAATCATTTTTTGTTCCGAATTATGCTCAAAAATCGTCTTTCCGGTCTCAAAACCGACCAGTTTTACACTAAAAAAAGCGCCTTTTAAATGTTTATCGTAAACAATTGAACCGACATAATCGTGCAGCTTCTTATCCGCTGATACTTGGGCAGTTAAATGATTGCACAGAAGGGAAAAAACCAGTAAAAAAAGCATTTTTAATCTCATAAAATAAAAAAAATTACATTTTATATCAATAAATCGTGCAAAAGTAATAACTTTGCACGAAAATTGTAAAAAAAATTTGGATATGATACAACAAGATTTTGTACTGCCGGATAGCACCGCCTTGAGTGGCGCAAAAAGTGGAACCGAAATGGGAATAAGTTTTTTAGAACTATTCTTTGCGGGAGGATGGCTGATGTGGGTTTTATTGGGACTTTCGATTGTCGCGGTCTGGATATTTGTTGAAAGACTATTGGCAATTGTGAAAGCTTCGCAAGCCGACAATCGCTTTATGGAACAAATAAAGCAGTATGTCCACAGTGGACAAATTAATTATGCGATAGACCTTTGCCGTATGACGGAAAGCCCTGTCGCACGCCTTATCGAAAAAGGGCTTGAACGAATTGGTCGTCCGCTCAGTGATGTGCAGACTGCCGTCGAAAACATGGGAAATCTGGAGGTTGCGAGGCTCGAACGCGGGCTTCCGATGCTGGCGACAGTATCGGGCGGCGCTCCTATGATTGGATTTTTAGGAACGGTTGTCGGTATGATACAGGCGTTTTACAACATGGCTGAAGCCGGTAACAATATTGACGTATCGCTGCTTTCGGGCGGTATCTACGTTGCTATGGTTACGACTGTCGGCGGGCTTTTCGTTGGTATCCTTGCATATTTCGGATACAACTATTTAGTCGCCCGTATCGAGCGGATTGTTTACAAAATGGAATCAAACACAATCGAGTTCATGGATTTACTAAATGAACCGGCGTAATTAAAAATGAACGGATTATGTCAATAAAAAGAAGTTCGAAGGTTGAGTCCAGTTTCAGTATGGCGTCGATGACCGATATAGTGTTTTTGTTGCTGATATTCTTTTTGGTAACATCTACACTTATCAATCCCAACGCCTTACGCCTGCTGTTGCCGAAAAGCAACAGCCAGACGCCCGACAAACCCAGAGTATCGGTGTCGATAAAGCATTTGGGAGAAAACAAGTTTGAGTTTTATGTAAAAAGCAAACGTGTGGAATTCAATGAAATCGAGCGTAGTTTGCAGTTGGAACTGATTAACGAACCAGACCCCGTTATCAGTATTTTTGTAGATAAAACTACTCCAACAGAGCAACTTGTCAGGATTTTGAATATTGCTTCGAGAAACAATTACCGCCCGATTCTCGCAACATCGCCGGAATAAAAAACATGGCATGATATTTGTTGTTATACAAATAAAAAAAATAAATTGATATGGCTACGGCAAAAATAAACATTGATAAGCGGGAGGATGAATATACCACTCGGCGAAGGTGGAAAGCGCTGGTATTTGTACTGTTATTCCATTCGGCAGGTTTTTTTTCGTTATACCATTTTGGATTCGACAAGACGTATCCGCCGCCGCCGATGAAGGGTATCGAAATAGCGATTGAGTTGGAATTGCCTCGTCCTCAAGGTGTGCCGCGCAGGAATCCGCGACAGCGACCTGTCCCGAATCCTCCGATTGTGAACGCGCCCGGAAATACGGCTCCGCAATCGGCGCGTGTAGCGCAGCGTAATGAAAGCACAAAACCCGCTCCACAGCCCGAAACAAAACCTTCGGAGCTTACCGACAAGGGCGACGTGCCTGTCAAAGCGCCCGAACCGAAAATCGACAATCGCGCCTTGTTCCAGAGTACAACGCAAGGCGAGGAAGAGGCTGATAATCCGAATCCTATCGACGATAAAAGTCTTTTTACCGGCGTAGGTCGTGAAGAAGAAGCAACCCGAAGCGCCAACACTCCTATCGGTCCCGACCATCGCCAACCTGTTACGCATAATTTGTCGGGACGGTCGGTTGTGGGAGGATTTCCCCTGCCTGCATATAACAGCCAAAATCAGGGTATAGTGGTCGTCGAAGTTACGGTCAATCAGGATGGTAAAGTGACTAAGGCTACAGCTGTCGGAAAAGGTTCGACGGTTCAGGACGCCAAACTTTGGAAAGCCGCCGAAGAAGCAGCGCTCAAAGCAAAGTTCAACGTCAAAAAAGACGCGCCTATATCTCAGGTAGGCACAATTACTTATGTATTCAGACTGCAATAACAATTATAATTATGTATTACAAAAAAACAATTTTGATTTTAACCGCTTTTGTAGCGGTGTTTATGTACAGTGTGCCGGTTTGCGCCGGTTATGATTCGGTGCAAACGAGCCAGCCATTGCCGACGTTGGCGCGACAGTTCGAAAATCCGCCGATGGAATATCGTCCGTGTGTCTGGTGGCACTGGCTTGGCAGCAACATCAGGAAAGAAGGGATAACGAAAGATTTGGAAGCCATGAAAGAGGCGGGTATAGGAGGAGCAGCGATTTTCAATATTGCTTCGTCGGTACAGAGTTCGCATGTCCCGATTGATAACAATCCCTGGCCGCATCAGACATTCCGGAGCGAAGCGTACTGGGATGTATTCGGTCATACTCTTGCCGAAGCCAGACGTCTGGGATTGACAATTGGACTGCACGGAACGCCCGGATATTCCACCACCGGAGGACCTTGGATTACCGAAGAACAGTCGATGCAAACAATCGTTGTGTCAAAGACCAAAGTCGAAGGCGCCCGTGCCATCGAACAACAGTTGGAACGTCCCGAATTGCCGGTGTATTTCGGTTACGGCACCACGTTCCGGCGTGCAACGTATTATAAGGACGTTGCAGTGATGGCTGTTCCCGACAAAGCCGACGCCACCGTAAAGGACGTTATCGACGTCTCGCAATACATGGACGCATCAGGTTTGCTGAAATGGACTGCCCCGGCAGGCGTCTGGAACATTTGCCGGATTGGACACGCTCCAACAATGGCGAACCCGCATCCCCTGCCCGACGACATCATCGGAAAAGCCCTCGAAGTGGACAAAATGAGCCGTAAACACAATCTCGCTCACTGGCGTCAACTGTTAGACCCTATAAAAGAACGATTTGGCGAATACTTTGGCAACACCTTCGATTACATCTGGATCGACAGTTACGAATCGGGCGACCAGAATTGGACGGAGTCGTTCCGTGAAGATTTTGCGCGATTGAAAGGATACGACCCGATTCCCGGAATCGCCCTGAAGCTCTTTGTCCCGTCCGGACGCGAAGATATGAAACGTTTTGCCGCCGACTACAAAGAAGTTGTCAATCGGCTGTTCATCGACAACGGCTGGAAAGTAGCGCTCGAATTTCTCCACAATAATGATTTGAAAATGTTTTGGGAACCTTACGGCGGACCTTTCAATCAGTACGAATGTACCGGCATACCCGACATACCCGTCGATGAGTTCTGGACAGGCGGCAATGGCAGGTTTTCGTCAATCATCCCGCGTGCAGCCAAGCAATTCGGGAAACGGATTGTCGGAGCTGAAGCCTTCACCGGATCTCCGTCGCTCAGCAAATATACCGAAGACCCAGCGTTCCTGAAACCCACCGCCGACGGCGGATACGTGTCAGGAGCCAACAAATACTGGTTGCATCACTGGGTACATCAACCGTTCGACGACAAATATCAGCCCGGAATGGGAATGGGCTGGTGGGGTACGCATTTCAGTCGGTATCAGACGTGGATAGAACCCGGCAAAGCGTTTTTCACTTACCTGTCGCGATGTCAGATGTTGCTGCAACAGGGCGAATTTGTAGCGTTTGTGTCAAAGAATGTACTGCACCGGAGAACTCCCGACGCCGAAATATTTTTTGTCATCAACGCGTCCGATTATCCGTTGGCGCAAACCGTTGCATTTCCGGTGAAAGACCGCGTTCCCGAACTTTGGGACGCCGCAAAGGGAACAATCAGGAAAACGCCGCACTGGAAAGCGCAGGGCGATTCGATATACGTAAACCTGAAAATCGAAACCAACGAATCGGTATTCGTCATTTTCCCAAAAGACAAAAAATGCGCTTATGCCAAATTGAAACAGCAATACGTTGAAACAATAAACGAAACGTCTGTCGAAATCGAAGACGGCTGGAAAGTGCGGTTTTATCCCAAACTGTCCACGCCATTCGATATGGAATTTACGGAGTTGACCGACTTCAGCAAACATCCCGACAAGGCGGTTAAATATTTCGCCGGAACAGCTGATTACGAAAAGACAATCCGTATCAACGCCGCCGACATAGCTAAAAACAAACGTATCGTCATTGATCTCGGCGAACTGCACGACATCGCCGAACTGACGGTCAACGGACATAACGCCGGCGTACTCTGGTATCCGCCCTACAAAGCCGATGTCACGCCATGGCTGAAAGCGGGCGACAATACTATTATTGTCCACGTAACGACCAATTGGGCAAACCGTCTGATTGGCGACGAACAATATCCCGCCGATTTCGAAATCGGAATCGACCGCGGCAATGAGGGTAAAGCAATGAAGGCGTTCCCCGACTGGTTCGTCGAAAATCAACCACGCCCGGTTAAGGAACGTAAAGCATTCACTATATGGTATTATTTCGATAAAAATTCACCGCTGTATCCGGCAGGATTAATCGGACCGGTGAAACTTGTGAAACAAAATGTGAAAACGTGGTGATGCGTGATTAATGCGCTTAGAATTTACGATAATCCCGTTAGGTATGACATGTTAAAAAAGAGAGATTTACATGTCATCCTTACGGGATTTTTCTATCAATATTATTTTTGTTGTAACCGTTTTTTACAACAAATTCCTGTTCATATTATGTTTACACTATTTTTTCCAGAATATCTCTTGTTTTTGCGATTTCTTCGTCGGTAATCTGGAAATTCTTCATTTCACCGCTAAGGAATTGGTCATAAGCGCTCATATCAATCAGTCCATGTCCCGAAAGGTTGAACAGTATAGTTTTCTGAACGCCCTCTTCTTTTGCGATTTTGGCTTCACGAATGGCAGATGCTATTGCGTGCGTCGATTCCGGAGCGGGGATAATGCCTTCGGCGTTTGCAAAAAGTTTTCCAGCCTCGAAAGTTTCGAGTTGAGGAATATCCTGCACTTCGATATATCCGTCCTTATGTAATTGGCTGACAATCGTTCCTGCGCCGTGATAGCGTAAACCTCCGGCATGAATGTCAGCCGGTTGGAAATCGTGACCGAGTGTGTACATCGGGAGCAAAGGCGTTAAACCCACGGTGTCGCCGAAATCGTATTCGAATCGTCCTTTTGTCAGTTTGGGACAGCTTGCCGGTTCAGCCGCGATGACGCGAATATCTTTGCCCTCAGTCAGTTTGTAGCGTAAAAACGGAAAACTGATACCCGAAAAGTTAGAGCCGCCGCCAAAACATCCGATAACGATATCAGGATATTCGCCTGCGATTTCCATTTGTTTTTCACATTCGAGACCTATGACGGTTTGGTGTAACACAACATGATTCAGCACACTACCCAAAGTGTAACGTGTCAAGGGATCTTGAACCGACTGTTCCACAGCCTCGGATATCGCTATTCCCAGACTTCCGGAATTGTTCGGGTCTTTGGCGAGAATTGTTCGTCCTGCGCTTGTGGTATTGCTTGGCGAGGAGAAAACGTTAGCGCCCCAGGTCTGCATCATTACCCGTCTGTACGGCTTTTGGTTATAGCTGACTTTCACCATATAAACGTCAAGTTCGAGACCGAAAATGCTTGCAGCGAAACTTAAAGCCGTTCCCCATTGTCCGGCGCCTGTTTCGGTTGTCAAACGTTTAATACCCTGCTCTTTGTTGTAGTACGCCTGCGGAAGAGCCGAGTTGAGTTTGTGCGAACCAACCGGACTAACTCCTTCGTTCTTAAAGTAGATATGTGCGGGCGTATCCAGAGCTTTTTCCAGTCCTGTCGCTCTGACCAAAGGCGTAGGTCTCCATATTTTATAGAGTTCCCTCACTTCGTCGGGGATTTCGATCCATTTATCCCCGCTCAATTCTTGCTGAATCAATTCTTTAGCAAAAATAGGTTCCAAATCTTCCGGCTTCAACGGCTTTTTTGTTGCAGGATGCAACGGCGGAAGAGGTTTTACCGGCATGTCAGCCACGATGTTATACCATGCTTTTGGTATATCATTCTCATCTAAAACAATCTTTTTTCTCATAATCTTATCTATTAAAAAATTTCAATTAATACTGTTTCGTCTTAAAACCGAAAAACCTGCCGTGAGAACGACAGGTTTTCCATATATTTTGGTAACAAACACCGTATCAACTCTCACGATTATATTCCCGGGAGTCGCCACCAATATACGCTTGTGTTTGCTATCATATTTATATCTATATTCATTTTACTTTTATAATTCAATTTAGCGATGCAAAAGTAGCAATTATTTTTCACATAAAATGTCATTTTGTTGTAAATATTTTTCAATAAATATGTAATCACTTCTTATTTAATTTTTTATCAAGTTCTTTTTGTCTCTTTTCCAATGCTTTTTGTTTATCGGCAGCCTTCTTTTCGTCAGCTTTTTGTTTAGCTTCGGCTTTTTTTAGCTTGTTTTTTTCTTTTTTAGCAGCGGCTTTTTCTTTATCAGCAGCTTTTTTGTCGGCAAGCTTTTGTTTAGCAGCGGCTTTCTTTTCGTCGGCTTTCTGTTTATCAGCCGCTTTCTTGTTAGCGAGTTTTTGTTTTTCTTCTTCTTTCTTTAGTTTTGCTTTGTCTGCCTGCATTATTTTTTCGTTAGCTTTCTTTGCTTTAGCCTCTTCGGCAGCCTGTTTTGTCAAGTAGGCATTATTTTTTTTGATATATCCGGTTATCTCATTATTATCGCTTGTAGCATAAATTTTTTTGTATGCAGTAAACTCGTCCGGCGACAGTGCGGTTTTGAGCATATCCGTTCGTTCCTGATTGATGTAGTTAATAAGTTTCGTATAATCAGGCGTTCCCAAAGCCAAATCCGAAATACGTTTCTCCGTTTGGGAGAAAATATTGTAAACGGATTTCTTTTTATTTTCGTCTAATTTAAGACGAGTTGCAACAGCGTTTGTTTTTTCTTCGACAGGATTTTTAGCCTGTACCTCTTGAGCCCGGGATTCAATCCCCAAAAACAACAAAAAACTCAAAATCAATAATTTACTCCTTACTTTCATAATCTTACATATAGTTGTAACAATTTTATATACAATCAAATACAATATTAAAAATATTTATAAACAATTCCTTTTATCAAGGCACAAATTTAAACATATTTGATGAATTAGAAATACATTTGTTACATTCTTTTATATAATTTCACACTTTTTCACAGTTGCATCAACTGCCTGTAATGTATTTAATGAGTAATATTCAAAGTGTTATGCACAATAATACCCGAATCTATATCTTTAAAAAAAGTAAATTTTTGGATACCCATACCTCATACCTCATACCTCATACTTCATACTTCATACCTCACTTTTATAAAAGCGTTGATACATTTATCCAAATGCGTTCTTTTGTGAGCGGCGGAGAGTTGAACTCTTATTCTTGCCTGTCCCTGAGGCACTACGGGATAGTAAAATCCTGTAACATAAATACCTTCGTCGAGTATTTTCGCCGCAAACGCCTGCGAAAGCTTTGCGTCGTAGAGCATTACCGCGCATATTGCCGATTGTGTAGGTTTAATATCAAATCCTGCGGCAAGCATCTTCGAACGGAAATATTCGACATTTTCGACTAAAACAGTATGAAGCATATCGCTCTCATCCAGCATTTTGAACACTTCCAGACTTGCGCCTGCTATTGTCGGCGGTATTGAGTTCGAAAACAGGTAAGGACGTGAACGTTGGCGCAACAGGTCGATGATTTCTTTTCGTCCGGTAGTAAATCCACCGATTCCGCCGCCGAATGCTTTTCCGAGCGTACCGGTATGTATGTCAATACGTCCGTAAACATTGAACAGTTCGTTTACTCCCCGTCCTGTTTTTCCGATAACGCCGGCAGAATGACATTCGTCCACCATCACCAAAGCGTTGTATTTTTCAGCCAGATCGCAAATTTTGTCCATCGGCGCCACATTTCCGTCCATCGAAAACACGCCATCGGTAACGACGATTCTGAACCGTTGCGTCTGCGCTTCTTTAAGGCAGTTTTCCAGTTCGTTCATGTCTGCGTTAGCGTAACGATAACGTTTTGCTTTACAAAGCCGTACTCCGTCGATAATCGAAGCATGATTCAGCGAATCGGAAATTATCGCGTCCTGTTCTGAAAATAAAGGTTCGAAAACGCCTCCGTTAGCGTCGAAACATGCGGCATACAAAATAGTGTCGTCTGTTCCGAAATATTTACTTACGGCTACTTCCAATTCCTTGTGAATATCCTGAGTTCCACAAATAAACCTCACCGACGACATCCCGAATCCATGAGTGTCCATAGCTTTTTTTGCAGCCTCAATCACACGGGCATTATTCGAAAGTCCGAGATAATTGTTTGCGCAAAAGTTCAGTACGGTTTTCCCGCCAACCTCTATTTCAGCCGATTGAGAGGATGTGATTATTCTTTCTTTTTTATAAAGACCTGCATCTTCGATTGATTGCAGTTCTGTCTCCAAATACTTTTTTAAATCTTTATACATGATTTTTATCTTTTAAGAATTTAATTTTCAATATTTAACGGAATTGATTTCGAGAATGTTTTTGTTCCGGCTCTGATACGTCCCGAAAACGAAAGTCGTGTTCTGTCGTCGCCTGCGAGTATTGCTCTGATTCGTCCCGACATTATTGCCATCTTGTCGGTGATTTTCACGTCAAATAAAACAGTAACCTGCTGTTTTATTGCACGTTTCTTTATCACCGCTCTTTGACGCAGACTTGCCGTTCCAAATGAATAGCCGTCCCTGAGAATCTCAATATCCGCTTTTTTAATATAAATATTGTGCGATGAAGAGTTGTTTGCCAAAATATTCACTTCGACGACTGCATTGCTTCCTTTCAGCGTTTTAAGTTTGATTTCCTGCAATTCTTCAATCTCCACATTTCCTGTTATCCCGCACGATGAAACGAAGAGTAAGAATATCAACAACATGTTATACTTTTTTATATAATTAACATTCATATCTTATCGCATTTTCGGGTGCAAAGATAAGTGAATTTATTTGATTAGGGTTAAAAAAATAAAGCCGCTTCAGGGAAATTTTGAAGCGACTTTATCAAATTTAAAAATTTAATATTTTATAATTGAGGTCCGGCGCTTATTAACGCTTTTCCCTCTGGGGTATCTGTGTATTGTTCAAAGTTTTTGATATATTTAGCGGCAAGGCTTCCTGCTTTCTTTTCCCATTCGGCGACGTCGGCGTATGTGCTTCTTGGGTCGAGTATATCAGACACATTGTCCAATTTTTTGGGAACAGTAAGATTCAAGATGGGTATCTTTACTGTTTCCGCTTTTTCGATAGAGCCGTCGATGATTGCATCGATGATTGCGCGGGTGTCTTTCAGCGAAATACGTTTTCCCGTACCGTTCCATCCGGTGTTGACAAGATATGCTTTTGCTCCGTGCTGTTTCATTTTGCCGCCGAGCGTTTGGGCGTATTTTGTCGGATGCAGGGTGAGGAACGCCTCGCCGAATGCAGGCGAAAACGAAGGAAGCGGTTCAACAATACCGCGTTCTGTTCCTGCGAGTTTCGACGTATATCCGCAAAGGAAGTGATATTGAGCCTGAGCGTCGTTGAGTATCGAAACTGGAGGCAACACTCCGAATGCGTCGGCGGAGAGATACACGATTTTGCTTGCATGTCCGGCTTTTGAAGGAAGCACTATCTTGTTAATGTTGTAGATAGGATACGAAACGCGAGTATTTTCGGTGATTGAGCCGTCGGAATAGTCGGGAGTTCCGTCTTCTTTGACAACAACGTTTTCCAACAAAGCGTCGCGTTTGATTGCCCGCCAAATATCGGGTTCGTTTTCTTCGCTGAGGTTGATTACTTTGGCGTAGCAACCGCCTTCGTAGTTGAACACGCCGTTATTGTCCCATCCATGTTCGTCGTCGCCGATTAAGTAACGTTTCGGGTCGGCGGAAAGAGTTGTTTTTCCTGTTCCCGAAAGACCGAAAAATATTGCTACGTCGCCTTTTTCGCCGACATTCGCCGAGCAGTGCATCGAAGCCATTCCTTTCAGCGGAAGATAATAGTTCATCATCGAAAACATACCTTTTTTCATTTCGCCGCCATACCATGTGCCGCCGATAATCTGCTCTTTTTCCGTCAGATTGAAGAGTACGAACACTTCGGAATTGAGTTTGTGTTCTTTCCAGTTCGGATTTGTTATCTTCGAGGAGTTGAACACAACGAAATCGGGTTCGCCGTAATGCTCAAGTTCGTAGAGCGATGGACGAATAAACATGTTTGTTACAAAATGCGCCTGCCATGCAACTTCCATAATAAAACGGACTTTCATGCGGGTATCAACGTTCGTACCGCAGAAAGTATCGACTACATACAGTTTTTTTGCGGTATTTAATTGTTTTAACGATAAAGCTTTCAGGTCATTCCACACATCTACTCCGACGGGTTTGTTGATATTTCCGTCCCACCAGATTGTATTTTCCGTTACGGAGTCTTTAACGATGTAGCGGTCTTTTGGAGAACGTCCGGTGAACACTCCGGTTTTCACCGAGATAGCGCCGGTCGTGGTTAATTCTCCCTTTTCAAATCCTTCATTGGCAGAGTCAGTCTCTGCTTTGAACAATTGTTCGTAAGTAGGATTGTGCACAATTTCGATTGTGCCGCCAATTCCATACTTTGTCAAATCTACTTTAGCCATTTTTTTATTCTAATTTTTAAATATTTACATTCTTATAGTTTCAAATTCTTAAAAGCAAAAATTCGTGCAAAGGTAAACATTATTATTTTAATCGACGATAATTTTTTTTATTCTAATAATTCCAGCAAATCGCCACGACGGAATGTAGCCGCCAGTCTTCTTTTATCAATGTTTTCATATCCATCGGGATACAATTTTTTTAAAGCATTGATTAATTTGTTATTGGCTTCATTAAACAAACTTTCTTTATTTGTTTCGAAATAAATCTTTGCGTTATCAAATTCTCTGTGTGTCAGTTTTTCTAACGTGAGATTCAATTTGTTCAGCAGTAATTTTCCCACAAACATTGCCATAAAATAATTACTGTAAGGGATATGAGGATTTTTTTCGCTTAATGAGGATTTTTTTCGCTGTACATCACAATAACGATATATCAGCACAGCAATAATTAGCTGCGCCCCATTAATATTGTTAAAAACGTCATCGTAGTAAACACCAAAAAGTTCTTTTTTCTTATACTTTGCCTGAATAGGTTTTTCTTTCCAAACAGCATAAATAGATTCTGCGGCAACTGAAGAAAGTATTGTTTTGTCAGCTGGAGCGACGGTGTTATCTTTCTTTCTTTTATATATATAGCCCAATTCGGATACCGCTGTTTCCAGATTTTTTTGAAAACAGTCATTGGCTCTCAAATCTCTCAAATCAACAGGATTTTGACTGTTGGTGGCAATTGTTACATCGGTAATTAAAGAATCATTTCCTTCATCGCCCGAAAGTTCATACAGACGAGCTAATACATAAGCCGTTGAATAATCTACGTCAGGATTTTCGGTTATCGTATGCAATATCGTCTTACAAGTCTGTCCGCCATTTATGATTTGCAGATCGTCAATTTTCACCATCCAGTTTTCGGCTTGCAAAGCATTGTACGAAAATTTACTGCATATAATCGTAATACCATTATTATAAAAGTAAAAATTATCCCTTTTATCGCTGAGAAGCGTTTTTTTAATTGCTTCGTTTACTCTGTTTGTATTTAATCCCAAATATTTACGTATATTTTGGTCGAGCAGTCTATCGCCATGTTTATCAAACAGTTTTGAGATTTCTTCGACATTGATTTTGCCTACTAATACTCTCTTAAAGTTAAATCCTTCCTGAATACTTCTTCCTGAAAACAGTATTGTTTCGCTGATACCTTTTTTCGATTGTAACGAATTTACAATATCTTCATGATTAAAATGGACAAATTGGACTTGACTTTCGGGAAAATCTGCGTTTTTGATATGATTATCGCCGTCATTGTTCCATTTCAATCCGTTGTTTGTGAATACACATCGTATATTAGGAATGTAACCGTCGGCTATTAATGAGCGAATTTCATCAACTCGGGGCTTTAAATCTTCGTTCATTTCGACAGGTTTATTTGGGTCGAATATGGCTCCGATACTTCCTGTTGCTTTTTGAACCGCATTGGCTGGAAAATTAGTATCTTTATCCAAATCCAACGTATATTTACCTTGAAAAATAACAACAGAAAAGTTATAATCAGATATATCACCGATAGCAATGGCGTCAACTCCGGCGTCATTTCCTCCTTCCGTTATCAAATTGAATGCTTCTTCGATGTCTATATCCAAACAGGATGCAACAGACAAACAAACGAAAGCCTTTGATAACTTCTTATTTTCATCATTTTGTTCTTTTCTAAATCTATCGAAATTATCATTTGCTATTTTCCTTATACGCTGATCTACAATATGTTTACTTATATTCATTACTATATAATAAAAATTATACGATGCGCAAAATTACAAAATCTTTTTGAATCACAAACAATCTCTTCTTGTGTAGAAAGTTGAAATGAAATCAGCTGTCTGAGAAAAAAATATTACTTTTGTGCGTCAAAAAATATCAGAATATTGATGAAAATTTGGAACGAAATAGAAGACGCGACGAAGAGATATAAACGTTTAAATATCGAAAAAGCAATACATTATAAGAAATTCTATCTCTATTTGCTTATTGCACATTCGACGGCTATCGAAGGTTCGACGCTTACGGAACAGGAAACGAAAATTGGATATCGTCGAGCAGCAATTTGTTACGACCTGATTCCGACAAAAATCTATGTCGAAGATAAAAAGCAGTATATCGCATCGTTAATTGAATCCAGCGAAACACATAATAATCTTCCTTTCAGAATGTTTATGGCGTCTCAACTTATGAAGACGTTGAAACAGGAAATTGTACAATATCAAAAAGAACAGCAACAAGGAAATTCATTTTCATTAATTTTTTAACAGATGGACAAAAACTACATAAAATATCCTTTATATATTACAAGTCTTGTTGTTATGTTTTTATTGCTGTTGCAGTTTGTGCCGGAAAAAATGGTAGATAAGCTGAATATCAGGAAAATCGATATATTGTCGGATATTCGCAAAGACACGTTGGATGTTGCCGGTGATGCGGAATTTGTAAATTTTCCGCAACCGCCGCCGCCGAAACAGGATATTCCCTGTCCGCCGGGGATGGTGTGTTTCGAAGACTATTCGAAGAATAACAACGGTTTGGATAATTTCTTTAAAGCATTGGATTCGAAATCGAAAAAGACTGTCAGAGTGGCTTTTTTCGGCGATTCGTATATCGAAGGAGATATTTTCAGCGCCGACCTGCGCAACAATCTTCAAAGCGAATATGGCGGGAAAGGTGTTGGTTTTGTGCCGCTTTCGTCGCAGATTGCGTCGTTCAGGAAAACGGTAAAACACAGTTTCAGCGGTTGGAACAGCCGGAGTATCATTGATTCAAAAGATTATTCAACAATCGGAATATCAGGATATTGTTTCCGTCCCGACAAAGGCGCCTGGGTAAAATATTCGGGAGTAAAAATGCCGCATCTCGAATATGTCGAACAGGCAAGTCTGATTTATTATTTGCCCGAAGGAAACGCTTCGGCGTCGTACCGGATTAATGAAGAAAAAGAAAGTCGCACAGTGGATTTGAAATCGTCTCCGACGATTGTAAAATACGATATTACAGCCGATTCTATCGGGACAATACGGTTCGATTTTTTGTCCGACAGCCGGAATTTGTGCGTATATGGCGTTTCGTTGCAGGATAAATCGGGAGTGATTGTCGATAATTTTTCATTGCGAGGCTCGCCCGGCACGACGTTAAAACTCCTGTCCGAAAATATCATTAAACAAACCGACAGTCTGCTTGGTTATGACCTGATTATCTTACAGTACGGTCTTAATGTGATGACGGCTAACCGGAAAAATTATACATCTTATCAGAAAGGAATGCAAGAGACGGTCGAACATCTGAAAAAATGTTTCCCGCGCAGCAGTATCCTGTTGTTGAGCGTTGGCGACCGGAGTATGAACAAAGACGGCGGTTATGTTACCATGCCCGGCGTACCTGCGATGGTGTCGTGTCAGCAGGCTGTTTGCGCCGAAACGGGCATTGTGTTTTGGAATTTGTACGAGGCGATGGGCGGCAGTGGAAGCATGGTCGAAATGGTGAAAACCAAACCTCCACGAGCTAACAAAGATTACACTCACCTTAATTTCGAAGGTGGAAAATATCTGGGCGAAATACTGTTCAAGTCGATTTTGTTTGAGAAAAAAAGGTATGACAAAGTCGGTAAAAACCGTAAATCGCTGAAGTCTAACAAAAAAGAAATACAGGAGAAAAAATATGCGTATTGATGTAATAAGCGTTTTGCCGGAAATGCTCGACGGGTTTGTAAACAATTCTATCGTGAAACGCGCTCAGGAAAAGAGTGTTGTGGAGATACATCTGCATTCGTTACGCGAATACGGCAAGAAAAATTACCGGCAAGTTGATGATTACGCTTTTGGCGGCGGCGCCGGTATGGTGATGATGATTGAACCGATATACGAACTCATCGAAAAGTTGAAATCGGAACGCAATTACGACGAAATCATCTACATGTCGCCCGACGGAGAACTCTTGAAACAAAAGGAAACCAACCGCCTGTCGATACTGAACAACATCATCATTCTCTGCGGTCATTACAAGGGCGTTGACCATCGTGTCCGTGAACATCTCATTACCAAAGAAATATCTATCGGCGATTACGTTATCTCAGGCGGAGAACTTGCCGCCGCCGTGCTGATAGACGCTATCACAAGGATAATCCCCAACGCTATCGGCGACGAAGAATCTGCTCTCACCGATTCGTTTCAGGACGACTTGCTTTCGCCGCCGGTATATACCCGTCCGCCGGAATTTAACGGATGGAAAGTCCCTGAAATCCTGCTCTCCGGCGACCATAAAAAAATCGAACAGTGGAAAGACGAACAGGCGTATGAACGGACAAAACAAATCAGACCCGATTTGTTGGATGATAATGTCTGATTCTCAATTTTTATTTATCTTTGCCTGAAATTTCATTATAAAGATTTAAAGAAATATTATGAATATAACTGTAACAGAGATAGAATCGTTGGCGCCGAATGCTGCTGCGCTTAAAAACGGAAGGGATTTAGTGAGTAAAAACAAGTTTTCGAACCTGAAAATATCGCAGGACGGCTCGCTGATTTGGGGCGAATGTTCCGGTAGCGGCGCTAATCCGTATTTTTGTTCTGCTGATTATACCGTTGAAAATAAGCCGGTTTTCCGGTGTAACTGTCCAAGTCAGCAATTTCCGTGCAAACACAGCATCGGATTATTGTTCGCTTATGAAAAAGGATTGCAATTTGCTGTAGCCGAGATTCCTGACGACATTGCAAACAAGCGTGACAAAATTAAAAACCGCACGGAAAAGAACGAACAGGAGAAGTTGAGCATCAAGGAAAAAGTAAACCGGCAAAGCGATAAACCCAAGAATCTCAAAAGCATAGTAAAGAAAATCGAAGTGCAATTGTCGGGTATTGAGCTTGCTCAGAAATTATTACAGAATATCGTGCAAATGGGATTGTCGGGAGTCGATGCCACAATCAGGAAAACCATCGCCGGGCGGATTCAGGAACTCGGAAACTATCATATCGAAGGTATTCAACTTGCGTTTAACAATTTGCTTGTCGAATTGGATTATGTGGAAGGCGACGAATATACCGGCGTCATCAGTCAACTGAATTATATCTCTGCTTTGTTGAAAAAAAGCAGGGAATATCTCGTTACAAAAAAGAAAAATCCGGAATCGGAACCCGAACTGACGTCCGCCATCGAAGAACAGACCGGCTATGTCTGGAAACTTATCGATTTGATGAAATACGGTCTGTATGAGGAAAATGCGGAGATAATTCAACTGTCGTTCAACACTTACGACAATGCCGGACGAAAAGCGTTTATAGACGAAGGTTACTGGTTCAATCTTAAATCCGGAAAAATCTACAAATCAAAGAATTATCGTCCTTATAAGGCGCTCAGGTACATAAAGGAAGAAAATTCCTGTTTCGAAGTCATGCAAATACCCGAGCTGTTCATCTATCCGGGCGACGTCAATCCCCGCGCACGTTGGGAGTCTCTGAAATTGAGGGTTGTAACCGACGGCGACCGTGCAAAAGTGATTAACGGTTCATACGCCGATTACGCCGAAGTAGTCAAAACGGCAAAATCGACCATCAAAAACCCGTTGATGGATAAAAATCCGGTCGTACTGTTGAAACTGAACAAAGCGTATATCGCTGGCGAACACATTGTTCTGGAAGACAAACAGGGTAACAAATTAACGGCAGTCGATTTTCCCGAACAGCAAATCTATACCGAAACAGCCTTAAAATCAATACTTCCCGGACAGTGCGAAAATATTGCTCTCACAACAATGATTAACAACAATGTCAAAACAGGCGAATTTTCAGTAACCGCTTTGTCATTAGTTGCTCCCGATAAAATAATCCGTTTATTGTATTGATGTTTCTCAAAAGTTTCCATAATTTACCTGAAAACAGTTTAATTTCAAATCTTTACGCCACATGTCCACAACCTGGTCGCGGTCGTCAAGCACAAATTCGATACGGTATTTGCCCGAAATTTCACGGTCGAAAATCTCTCGTTTGATGATCGCGTCTTTACGATAATCTCTCGCTTTGCGCATCCATAACTGATGATAAGGTATCGAAAATTTCGCAAGAAATCGCAATGTAGGTTCGCGAAAAATTTCTTCGCGTCCCGACAAAAGTAAGATATTATAACCATCTTTGGCAAAGAGCTTTATAACGTTTGCAACCGCTTCGTTCAAATCGTCTTTGTCACATTCGGAAGCATTATAAGGGTCGCGGTTTCCCGTTAACGCCAGAGTGCCGTCCAAATCGCACATAATTGCTTTGGGAAGATTTACATCCTGTTTATCAGCAATATATGTTGTTTGTTTCAAAGGGCGGGGAGAAAAGTCGAAAGTTTGTTTCAACGCTTCCAACTCGTTGGCAAATCGCCGGATAACATTTTCGGGAACATACCGTCCTGTTTCCGCATACCGTTTTTCGCAACGTGCAATCAATTCATTTACATCACATTCGAAAACTTTGAACGATATATCAGCAATCGAATTGAACTTGTTGATATAATGATTCAAGTAGTCGGCGCGACAATGAGTTGCGTCGAGCAGGACGTTATATTTTTTACGAAGCAATGTATCTATCGAAGTGTCAAGCATTTCGGATATCAACGATTCTTCGTATTGCGACAAAAGCGAATCGCTGAAATTCATCGTGCGAATATCGTCACGACAAAGACGCATCCAGTTTTCTTCCGTGCGGATAAAATATTTGGCAAAAGTGCTTTTTCCCGAGCCCGGAGCGCCAATCAACAGTAATATTTGAGGATTCTTTTTCATGTTTCTACAATTTCATATCTAATGTTTCCTCGATTTTTTCGCCCATAATACGGTCGAAAACAAGGTTTTTCAACATATAATTTTCTTCGTTTATATCTTTGTATTTGACTTTCAGCATTTCCCAATTTTGCATCCAGTCGTTGACCGAACATTCCATCTTGCTTTTGATATTGCGTTTTTTCAGGTAGTAATCGTACTGTTCCTGAAAATCAACTCCATAAATCATTGTCAGATAGTTGTTGTTTCTGACTTTGAACGCCGGCGGCAAACCGCGAATAAACGCCTGGCGAGGTTTAATGACAATGCCCTCCTCCATGTTTTGCGACAACAGATCAAACCATTCGTAAACAATTGTAATCGACTTGTTTAAAGCCTCTTCCGTACGAATATCCAAGTGGAGATATTCATCGTCGTTCACTTCGCAATAACTCAGATTGTTATTAACAAACTCCTCGCTGTCATCATCATAGACTTTTTTCAGGATATTGAAAGGTTTGAAACAGATATCGCCTTCCTGCCCGAAATGGTTGATTTGCTGTTCATAAATTTGAATAGCAGATTCGTATGCGTTCAAATCCAGCACCTTAAAAGCCGCCAGCGAACTGTATTGCCGGATAATATGGCTGGGATATTTATCGGATAATTCCTTACCTGTTAGTGTTTTACAGTCTTTCTGAAATGTTTTGAAGGCAAGTGATTCCCTGACTGTCGCTATTTTCCGGTATAAATCCGACTGTTTCAGATGGTTACAATGATTTTGATGAACATTCAAATATCCAATAAATTCATTATCAATCAGACCTTTACCCAAAATACTCCAAGGCATCATTTCCGACTGTATAATAACCAAAGCCAGATTTGTCCAGTCGAAACGTTCGTGTAATTTGCCGCAGCTGTCTTTTGCTGCTTGCAGGTCGATATGATTGATTTTGTATCCGTTACGGCTGACGAAATATGTGTCGTCCAGGTTTTTGTGCAGATAAATATCGCAATAAGAACCCATATATTTTCGTTGCACTACAATTTTCTGTACCTTGTTTGCGTAAAAATAACGAATAGCGTTGTCAATGCTTTCTATTTCATTACGTTCCGGAGATTTAGGCGCAGGTGATATAGTTGGCGAAAAAGCGTTTATCCTGTTCCTGCAAAACCAGTTAATACGATTCTTTAATCGTTTCAAATCATCTTTTTCCATGTTTACCTTTTTATTATACATCCTTGCACAGGCTGAATTTCGTTCAGACTGTCGCCCAGATAAAAATATTCGACATTTACGTTTTCTCCTATAATACAGGATGTTATCAACGACTTAAATTCGTCGCGCGTCAGTTCGAAACAGTGATCGTCGTGGCGCAATTCGTTTTCCATGCTGTAGAAAGGATTAAATTCCACGTTTGGCGTTGTGATAATCACCTTGTTGAAATTATACGAAAGCGTTTTGACAATCAATTCCTTAGCTTCTTCTATCGAATTGTGTTCAATAACTTCCGTCAAAAGAATGTTCACTTGTTCGCCGGAAGTAAATTCGTCCAACGAACTGTAAAAAAACAGGTTGTTATCATCGTAACGACGGGATATGTTTACAACAATCTGCTCTATATCAGGATTTTTATCGACGGCATAATAGTTAGCGGCAAAATTGAGCGTCATCATTTTTTTGTAGTAGAGCAATTCGCCGCAACCGACGTCCAATATCGGAATATTGTGTTCCAACAGGCTGGTAATGAATGTTAATCGCTGTCGCGAAGTTCCTTCAATAACCAGATTGGCTCTTAATCCGCTGTTTGCCAAATAGTTTTCAAATACCGGCTTGAGCGTTTCGAACTGCTTGACTGACCTCACTGCCCGCATAATGAACAGATAGAAAACGAAATACGGTACATTTTCAATGTTAGTGAGTATCCGTCCCAATTTTTGCGCCAGATTGTCGTCGATGTAGATATACATCCCGTAATTATTTGTTACATGGGCAAATACAGCAACTAATGCCAGCAAATTAAAAGCGTCGAACACCGATTTGCCGGTAACAGTCAGCCGGAAAATACACTTCGATTGCTGCACGACTTCGATGTCTTTGAAATATTTGGACAACAGGAATCTGCCGTCCCTGTACCAGTTGGAATCAATATAAAACGAGGGTATTTCAATGGTACAGGCAACATTATCAAGTTCTCCCTGCGTGATTCCCAGCCATTTAACAGTAGTTTCGGCAAATTCTTTACGGCTTTTCAAAATATGAGCAAACAGCGTGTTGCAAATGTGTAACGTCGCCAAAGGAGAGCAATAACTTTGATAATCAATAGAATTACTGTCTTCGGGACAATAACTGTACTTTTCGTCCTGAAAAACAACTTCGTATTCGTTTTTGCTAACCGCATTACCGATAATTTGTCCGTTTTTCAATGGTTTGCAATACAGCCCATTATCGGTATCCGGATTTTTGCATAGA
Organism: Prevotellaceae bacterium; assembly: GCA_031270335.1. GTDB lineage: Bacteria > Bacteroidota > Bacteroidia > Bacteroidales > UBA932 > JAIRLF01. The sequence continues at coordinate 22,981 of JAISXV010000178.1, forward strand.
ATATCTAAAAAATTGTCGTTTAAAGATTTAATTCTTAAAATCATTCCCGTTTTTTGTTAATAAATAATTATACAAAAGTACTGATTTTTTATGATTAGTGTGAAAAAACAGCATAAATACTCATTTACTGAATAAATTTTCAGTAAAAATTATATTGATTGAATATTTAGTTAATGAAATAATATATTAATAATAAATAATTTATAAAAATATTTATAATTTTTTGACAAAAAATTTTTGTATGTGAATTTTTGCATCTACTTTTGTCGAATAATTGTTGAATAATTATTCAATTTAATGTTATGCCAAAAGTAGAAGAACAAAGTAAACATAAAGAGATCAGAGAAGTTACAATCGCCAAAATCAGGGACGCCGGCTTGAAACTGTTCTCAACCAAAGGATTAACAGCTACAAACATTGCCAATATAGCTGAATTTGCCGGAATAAGTCCGGGTTTGATGTACTATTACTACAAATCGAAAGAAGATTTGTATGTAGAATTAGCTGAAACAGCAATTAATGGAGCAAATTCCGTAGTACGCGACATTGCGGCAATGCCGGTAAGTCCGGGCAAAAAAGTTACGCTTTTAGCAGTCGAAATACTGAAAAAAACGGCAGAAGACAAAAATACCGCTTACTTTTTTGTTTTTGTACCGCAAGTATTATTGGATAACAGTTTGCCTAAAGAAAAGAAAACGCTTGTGGAAGAGGCTTTTGTTCCCCTCGATTTACTAAAAAAAATTATTATTGCAGGGCAAAAAAGCAATGAAATCAAAGCAGGAAATCCGGAGGCTTTGGCTATTCTTTTTTTCTCAAGTATCACAGGAATATGTACTTACAAGGTTATAATGGGCGAGCGTTTTGTCTTTCCACAAGCAAATATGCTGACAAACATACTGTTGAAAGATGCCAGCGATAGAAAAATAAAGAAAATCGCCATTATCGGTGGAGGGATTTCGGGTTTAGCAGCCGGCGTTTATGCTCGTTTACAGGGATTTGAAGCGGAAATTTTCGAATCGCACCACAGCACAGGCGGCGAATGTACTTCGTGGCATCGCAAAGGCTACAACATCGACGGTTGTATCCACTGGCTGACAGGCTCTAAACCGGGTACTGCAATGCGTGGTTTGTGGGAAACGTGCGGAGCGCTGTCGTCGGCGACCGATATTGTCAATCATGAGTATATCGTTTCATATTCAGATGAACAGGGTAAGATATATCACTTACACAGCGATTTACATAAGATAGAAGAAGAATTGTTACGCATATCTCCCGAAGATCGGAAGGAAATCAAACGGTTTGTGCGGATTATAAAAGCTTTCTGGAAAATGCAAATGCCTGTTGAACCGGAAGATATGATGAGTTTCCGGGCAAAAATCAGGATGATTTTACCTCTTCTGCCTGTCATGAAATATCTGAAATTCAGCATGAACATATCGACGTCGGATTATATCAAACGTTTCCGGTCGCCAATCATACGAAACTTGTTGTCGGGAGTTGTGCCTGATGTTCTTGTTGCTAACGCTTTGTTTTTCACGATTGCAACCCGTACAAACGGGGACGGCGGATTCCCTTTGGGCGGTTCGTTACATTTTGCACGGCGTATGCAAGAGCGTTTTGAATCGTTAGGCGGAAAAGTTTTTCTAAAAAGCAAAGTAGAAAAAATTGTTGTCGAAAACGGTCAAGCAATTGGCATTCAAGTTTATGGCGAAAAAGTTATGCGAACTTTCGACTGTATCGTTTCTGCTGTAGATGCGCATACATTGCTGTATCAGTTACTTGAGGGGAAATATTCTGTTCCGTATTTCGAACGGCGTTTTGCTAATGATGCAAAATATCCGGTGGTTTCGGCAACACTGGTGGCAATAGGCGTAAAAACTTCGCTGAAACATCGTCCAACTAATTTGATTTTCAAGCCAAAACAACCAGTTGTCATAAATGGCGTGGAATATTCTGTCCTGATGCTCAATCATTATGCTTACGATTCTTCGCTTGCACCGGAAGGACATACTTTGGTCGAGTTCATTTTCTTGGATTTTAATTATGACAGGTGGGAGACTCTGCGAAAAAAAGCTGAAGATGATTATCAGGCTGAAAAACAACATATTGGCGACTTAATGCTTTCCGAATTACAACAGATCTATCCCGAAACGACAAATAAAGCGCAGGTCTTGGATGTCATTACACCTCTCACTTACAAGCGCTATTGTAACGCTTACAAAGGAGGTTACATGTCGTTTTTAAGTACAGCTGGAACAAAATTTGAAAACTATAAAGGTGTGATTGAGGGAATTAGCAATTTGTATATCGCAGGACAGTGGGTATTTTCCAACGGAGGCTTGCCTCTCGCCCTGCTTGCAGGCAAATTTGCAATACAATGGATTGAGAAAATTGAAAAAAAAATACATAAAAATTGAAAAAATAGAATCGTCTGGATATCCCAATTTACAATCGTAAATTTACAATCTAAAATTTAACTATCTTTGTGCGCCAAAAGTTTTAGAAAAATGGGAAATATAGTAGCAATAGTAGGACGTCCTAATGTAGGTAAATCAACGTTATTCAACAGATTAGTTGGAATGCGGCAGTCCATTGTTGATGAAACGGCGGGAGTTACCCGCGACAGAATTTACGGGAAATCGGACTGGAACGGGAAAGAATTTTCGGTCATCGACACGGGCGGATATGCCGTCAATACCGAAGATGTCTTCGAAGCTGAAATACGGAAACAGGCTCTTATAGCGATTGAAGAAGCTGATGTTGTTCTTTTTATGGTCGATGTGACATGTGGAGTTACCGACTTTGACGCCGACATAGCAGATATTCTTCGCCGGTCGAAAAAGAAAGTGTTTCTTATTGTAAACAAAGTCGATAACTCGGAACGACTGTTTAGCGCCGCCGAGTTTTATTCGTTGGGATTGGGCGATACGTGGAGCATTTCGTCGATGAGCGGTAGCGGAACGGGCGATTTGCTGGACGCGGTTGTCGCCGGATTTAATGTCGAAACGCTTGTAGAAGAAGAAGAAAATATTCCGAACATATCCATCGTTGGAAAACCGAACGTCGGAAAATCTTCATTGACAAACGCTTTGCTGGGCGAAGACCGCAATATCGTTACGGACATCGCCGGAACAACCCGCGACAGTATCAGCACGAGATACAACAAGTTCGGGTTCGACTTCAACATCATCGACACCGCCGGTCTCAGGAAAAAGACAAAAGTCACCGAAGACCTCGAATTTTACTCCGGAATGCGGGCTATCAGGGCGATAGAACATTCCGACGTCTGCGTCCTGATGATAGATGCGACTTCGGGCGTCGAAACTCAGGACATGAACATCTTTCATCTTATCGAAAAAAACAAGAAAGGTTGCGTCATCGTAATCAACAAATGGGATTTGTTTGAAAACAAGGACAGTAACACCATGAAAAGATATAAGGAAACAGTCGAAGCGAAGATTGCGCCTTTCAACGACGTCCCCATCATTTTCACTTCGACGATAAACAAACAGCGGATATTCGATGTCCTGCAAGCGGCTATAGTCGTGTATAACAACCGTATTCGCAAAATACCTACGGCAAAACTCAACGAAGTGATGCTGGTAGAAATAGAACGGTATCCGCCTCCCGCAACAAAGGGCAAATACATTAAAATCAAATACGTTACGCAATTGCCGACGCCCTCGCCGACGTTTGCGTTTTTCTGCAATCTCCCGCAATACATTAAAAATCCTTACAAAAGGTTTCTGGAAAACAAATTACGTGAATATTTTGATTTAAAAGGCGCTCCCGTATCCATAGTATTAAGACAAAAATAAAAATTGAAAGAAAATGCGTAAAGTTTTTATCCTGTTGAGCATCGTAGTCGTCAGTTCCTGTTTCAGTAAGACGGGTACATTTGATGCTGTTGTTAATTTCGAGAAAGTCAAAGTCGAAAAAAAAAGTGGCGATCTTTCCGCCGATTCGACTTACGAGGTCTCCGTTGTGTATTACAATCCGGTTGACGCTCCCGAGTATCTGAAAGATTCTATCTTGAAACACACTAAATTACTGTTAGCCTCATGGTTTGACGTCAAAGGACAGTTCGACCTGAATACGTCCGTACAAAAACATTTCGACGAATATTTCCGGCAGGTCGAACGAAATAATTTGCCATCTCACACCGCTTTCCATCTGAGAATATCGCCGGACGATGTTTATCAAAACGAGCATGTTATCTCATTTGTCTTTAACTGGATGATATATGAGGGCGGCGCGCATCCCAATTCCGGCAAATTCTGTTTTGTCATCGACAAAAAGTCCGGCAGCAAAGTGAGTTACAAAAGCTTGACAGCAGAACACGAAACGGAATTTCTGAACATTGCCGAAGCGGAATTTAAAGCGCAGTCGGGAATAAAGACAGACGAAAAAATCTATGATTTATACTGGTTTAAAGATGGAAAATTTCACCTGACCGATAATTTCGCCTTTACTCCGGCAGGACTTGTATTCACCTACAATCCGTACGAAATCGCTCCTTATTCCTTCGGACTGATTGAATTAACATTGCCTTACGAAAAAATTGCAGGAATGATCAAAAAGGATTAGGATTTTTAGGATTAAAAAGATTAACAGGATTAAATAGATGCGCAAAATCATTCATATCGACATGGATGCTTTCTACGCTTCGATAGAACAGCGTGATAATGAAGAATATCGCGGAAAACCCGTAGCAGTAGGCTATCCCGAAGCGCGAGGAGTAGTGTCCGCCGCGAGTTACGAGGCTCGCGTTTACGGGATTCATTCGGCAATGCCTTCGGTTACAGCCAAAAAGAAATGTCCGCATTTGATTTTTGTCATGCCGCGTTTTGACGTCTATCATGCTGTATCGCGACAGATACGCTCTGTGTTTCTGGAATATACCGATTTGGTCGAACCCATGTCGTTAGATGAGGCTTATCTTGATGTTACGGTAAATCACAAAAATATCCCGTCGGCGACTGTCATTGCCAAAGAAATTCAACAGCAGATATACGAAGAAACGGGTTTAAGAGCTTCGGCAGGAGTGTCGTACAATAAATTTTTGGCGAAAATCGCTTCCGACTACAAAAAGCCAAACGGTTTTTTCGTCATTTTACCGCAAAATGCTGTGGAATTTATTGCAACATTGAAGATTGAACAGTTTTTTGGCGTCGGGAAAGTGACGGCTCAGAAGATGCACGAACATGGAATTTTCACCGGCTCGGATTTGCAAAAACGTTCGGAAACAGAGTTAGTCGGGCTTTTCGGGAAAATGGGACATGTGTTTTACGAATACGCCCGAGGCATTGATTTACGCGAAGTAGAACCAAACAGAATCACAAAATCAATCAGCTCCGAAACAACTTTTCTTACCGATAAGGATTCGTTGACTTTGCTGAACGTCGAACTGTATAATCTTGCAAAAGAAGTGATTCAACGTATGAAAGACGAATCGTTTTACGGAAAAACAATTACTGTCAAAGTGAAATATTCCGATTTCAAGATTATCACAAGAAGCAAAACTTTCACGCACAATATCACGGATTTTTATCTTCTCTGGAACGCAGGCAAAGAGATTATGAAACAAATAGACCTCTCACAGAAAAAAGTGCGTCTGTTGGGACTCGGCGTAAGCAATGCAGGCAACGATACGGATAAAAAATACACCCAACTGGAATTGAAACTTTTCTGAGTAAAAAACTAGAATTTATGCAGCGTACACGCCTTTTTAACAAGTGCGACAATTTTGAAATGCACTCCTCATTTTTTTGTAGCCCCAGCAGGACTCGAACCTGCATCAAAAGTTTAGGAAACTTCTATTCTATCCCTTGAACTATGAGGCCCTCCTACTTGTGTTTTAATATTCAGACATTCGAAGAGTATTTTGACCCGTCGTAAGCCCATTTCAGATATATTGCACCCCAGGTAAAACCTGCCCCGAAAGTAGCAATCATCAGATTATCACCTTTTTTCAGTTTCGATTCGTAATCCCACAAGCACAAAGGCACGGTTGCCGATGAAGTATTTCCGAATTTGTCAATATTGACCATGACTTTTTCCTTCGGCAATCCCATACGGTTTCCTGTTGCGCCGATTATTCGCAGATTTGCCTGATGCGGCACTAACCATGCGATATCGTTGGCGGTGAGATTGTTTCGTTCCATCAGTTCCGTTGTTGTGTCAGCCATTTTCGACACAGCCGCTTTGAATACTGCCTGTCCGTCCTGAACGATATAATGTTGACGGCGCACTATCGTTTCGATACTTGCCGGCAACAGCGATCCGCCTGCCGGCAGATACAGATGTTTTCCGCCTGAACCGTCCACCTGTGTGATGGAATCGATAATACCCAAATCTTCGGTTGTAGGTTCGATTAACACGGCAGCGGCTCCGTCGCCAAACAGCGGACAAGTTGAGCGGTCGGTGTAATCGACATACATAGTGAGCTTTTCGGCGCCTATCAGAACGATTTTCTTACATTTGCCTGTTTCGATAAATTGCGACACCGTTACCAAAGAGAATAAAAAACTTGAGCAACCGGCATTTATATCGAAACTGAACGCATTTTTGACGCCGAGTTTTTCGGAAATGATATTTGCAGTTGCCGGAAACGGCATGTCGGGCGTTACTCCGCTCCATACGAG
>JAISXV010000002.1 GCA_031270335.1 Prevotellaceae bacterium
ATTAACAATTAACAATTAACAATTAACAATTAACAATTAACAATTAACAATTAACAATTAACAATTAACAATTAACAATTAACAATTAACAATTAACAATTAACAATTAACAATTAACAATTAATAATTAACAATTAACAATTAACAATTAACAATTCATCGTTCATACTTCATCGTTCATCGTTCATACTTCATCGTTCATACTTCATACTTCATACTTCATACTTCATACTTCATCCTACCTCCGCTCCGTTGTCGATTTTTTCCGACGGTTGCACCAGACACATTTTTCCGGAAGCGTTTTTTGCCATAAGTATCATTCCCTGAGATTCAATTCCTTTGATTTTTCTCTGGGCGAGATTCACTAAAACGCATACCTGTTTACCGATTATTTCTTCGGGTTGATAAAACTCCGCTATTCCCGACACGATAATACGAGTGTCGAGACCTGTGTCGATAGTCAGTTTCAGCAATTTATCCGTTTTGGGAACACGTTCGGCAGCAACGACAGTTACTGTACGGACGTCCATTTTCCCGAAATCGTCGAACTGAATCGTCTCTTTTTGAGGAGCTATGTTGGAAACCTGTTCACCTTCCTTGTGGGGAGAGGGTGGGGGAGAGGCATTGGACTTTTTGGTAGCTTGCAGTTTGTTAATCTGCGCTTCAATAACATCGTCTTCAATTTTGTCGAAAAGCAACTCGGGGACAGCCAATTGATGTCCTTCGGATAAAAGATTTGCTGTTCCGAGTTTGTCCCATTCCAGAGCGTCGATGTTCAACATCCTGCGCAATTTTTTCATCGAAAACGGCAAGAACGGCTCGAGAATAATCGAAAGATTTGCAGATATTTGCAGAGAAATATTCAAAATCGTTGCAACCCTGTTCATATCCGTTTTGGCGATTTTCCATGGCTCCGTATCAGCCAGATACTTATTGCCCAGACGCGACAAATCCATCGCTTTTTTCAACGCTTCCCTGAATTTGAACGTTTCGATAGCGGTTTCGACTTCTTTCCTGATTACCGGAATTTCGGCAATCACTTCCCTGTCGTAATCGGTCAAATCGTTGATTTCGGGAACTTTCCCGTCGAAATATCTTTGCGTAAGCGACAAAGCCCTGTTGATGAAATTGCCGAGAATAGCCACGAGTTCGCTGTTGTTACGTGTCTGGAAATCTTTCCATGTGAAGTCGTTATCCTTTGTTTCGGGAGCATTTGCGCAAAGTGCGTATCGCAATACGTCTTCTTTTCCCGGCAATTCGTCGAGATATTCGTGCAACCATATCGCCCAGTTTCCCGATGTGGAAATTTTGTCGCCTTCGAGGTTCAGAAATTCGTTTGCCGGCACGTTGTCCGGAAGAATGAAATCTCCGTGCGCTTTCAGCATCGACGGAAACACAATACAGTGAAACACAATATTATCCTTACCGATGAAATGTACGAGTTTGGTTTCGGCGTCTTTCCAGTACAGTTCCCAAGTATCGGGCAAAAGTTCTTTCGTATTGGATATATAACCTATTGGCGCGTCGAACCATACGTACAGCACTTTTCCTTCAGCGCCTTCAACGGGGATAGGCACACCCCACGAGAGGTCGCGACTCACCGCACGCGGCTGCAATCCCTGATCCAGCCACGATTTGCACTGTCCGTAAACGTTTGTTTTCCACTCTTTATGACCGTTCAGAATCCAGTCTTCCAGAAAATCCTGGTATCTGTCCAAAGGCAAATACCAGTGCGAGGTTTGCCTCAAAACGGGAATGCTGCCGCTGATTGCCGATTTCGGATTAATCAATTCGTTGGAACTTAGTGTACTTCCGCAGGATTCGCACTGATCGCCGTAAGCCCTTTCAAACCCGCATTTCGGACATGTTCCCACAATGTACCGGTCGGCAAGAAACTGTCCCGATTCTTCGTCATAGAACTGTTCCGATGTTTGTTCGATAAATTTTTCGTCGTCATAAAGTTTCCTGAAAAACGCCGAAGCCGTCTCATGATGAGTGCGTGAAGTTGTTCGCGAATAAATGTCGAACGTTATCCCGAAACGCTCAAACGAATCTTTTATCATATTGTGATATTTATCGACAACATCCTGTGGCGACACGCCTAAATGTCTCGCTTTAATTGTGATTGGAACGCCATGTTCGTCCGAGCCGCCAATGAATACAACATCGCGACCTCTCAACCGCAGATAACGCGCATAAATGTCGGCAGGAACGTAAACCCCAGCCAGATGCCCGATGTGAACAGGACCGTTTGCATAAGGTAAAGCCGAAGTAATCAAGTATCTTTTATACATTTTCTTATCGTTTTAAGGCGACAAAGGTAATGATAAATTTCGTTTTCCTATGATTTTCGCTATTTCCATATCCAAAGGCGTTGTCAGTTTGATATTTTCGATATTTCCTTCGACCGGCGAGATTGGATACCCGAACTTTTCGACAACCGAAGCATCGTCGGTAAAATCTTGTGAATAAGGTTGCGCATAAGCGTGTATAAGTATATCCGAATTAAAGACTTGCGGCGTCTGCACAATCTTATATTTCGCCCGGTTGACCGAAACGCTTTTGTCTTCATCTTCAAAATATCTGATTGATTCGGTCATGGCGATAACGGGAATAGCCGCTCCGCATTGTTGCGCCCTGTCGAAACATCGGCTAATGGTTTCCGTTGATACAAAGGGACGTACGCCATCGTGTACCGCGACTATCCCGCCTTTTTCGACGTATGCAAGCGAGTTTTTAACCGAAAAAAAACGTTCGTCGCCTCCTTCGACGATTGTGTGCGACGGAACGTTATGTAACTGTGATTTAATGGTTTCCCATGTCGTGATTTCGTCTTTAGGAAGCGTAAGTATTATCTTAATATTATTGTCATAATCGTAGAAACGCAACATTGTCAGCAAAAGCACAGGCGTATCGCACAATCGCAAAAACTGTTTCGGAATCCTGTTACCCATCCGTTTTCCCCGTCCTCCGGCGACAATAATAACCGTTTTCGTATCTTTTGACATATTTTTTTACAAAATCAATTAATAAATAATGCAAATATAATCAAATGTCTAATATACAAGGAAAATAATCATTCATTTTTTATAAACAAGTTATAATAAGGATGTTATAATAAACGTTAATCTTTGATTTTCCGGTGAAACAACTGTTAAAGAGTGTAAAAATACATTTTTTATTCGTAAAAAATTACGGTTAATGTTTGCATTATTCATATTATTACTAACTTTGCAACGAATTTTATAATTTTTAAAAGCGTATTTATATGGGTAAAAATACTGTTGAAGAGACCCCTGTATCGGGTAATGTGAATAGAATCTGTGAAGGTACGGAGATTACAGGCTCCGTGAAATCATCCACTGATTTCAGAATCGACGGCAGAATCGAAGGTAATGTTCAGTGTGGAGGTAGAATAATAATCGGCGAAAAAGGCTATGTCAAAGGCGAAATTGTTTCGAAGAACATGGAAATCAGCGGGCAAATAATAGGAACGGTTTCGGTCGACGAGTTGCTTTCGTTAAAATCCAGCGCTGTGGTCGAGGGCGAAATCACTACACGCAAGCTCTATATCGAAGTGGGCGCTGTGTTTAACGGTAGTTGTCACATGGTTAAAAAAGGCGCCGAAAAACCTGCACAAAAGTAAGGCTAATTTGTCTGTAATATATGATAATAGACAAAGCGTTGCTTGATTCGGTATCGGCACAGGCAGTTGAGAATCAAAGGTTGAGAATGAATTACAATTTTCACCAACAGTTGGACGACCCTTTGAACAGATTGTTGAATGCAATGGAACCGGGCAGTTATTTTCCGCCGCACCGGCATAAAAATCCTGACAAAGAGGAGATTTTTCTGGTGCTTCGCGGTAGCGTGCTGATTCTTATTTTCGACGATAATGGTTCTGTTGTTTCATCGACGGAAGTGTCACCCCAAAAAGAAGTTTACGGCATGGAAATCGAAGCCGGAACATGGCACTCGCTCATTGTTTTAGAGCCGGGAACCGTTGTGTACGAGGTGAAAAAAGGACCTTACGTCCCTTTAACTCCCGACAACATCGCTCCCTGGGCGCCCAACCCTGCCAACAAAGAAGAAGTACAGAAATACATAGAAAGTTTGATCTCTTTTAGATAAGTAAAAAAATTTCTCAATAAGAAAAAATAGACTATATTTGCACAAAATTTATTGGTCGAATACGTAGCCAATGATGTGAAAATAAAAAAGATGTCCAATATAATGGTAGGAATAAAATTTGTATTTAGATGAATGAAATGAAAATCCCTGAGCATATTGCCATAATCATGGATGGGAACGGGCGTTGGGCGAAGAAACTGGGATTAAACAGAATATTCGGACACAAAACCGGGGTGAAAGCTGTTAGAGAAACTGTGGAAATCTGCGGTGAAATTGGCGTCAAATATCTGACCTTGTATGCTTTTTCTATGGAGAACTGGAGCAGACCTTCGGACGAAGTAGAGGCTCTGATGTCGCTTCTTATTGAATCTATTGTCAAAGAAACTGCCGAGTTGAACAGGAATAATGTACAGCTTCGTACAATCGGAAATCTTTCCGTTTTTCCGGAAAATGTTACGGTCAAGTTAAACCAAGCAATAGAGTTTACATCAAAGAACACAGGTTTGGTTCTAACGCTCGCATTAAGTTATGGATCCCGATGGGAGATAACCGAAGCAGTAAAAGAGATAGCGACGAAAGTGACGACGGGAGAAATCAAACCGGAAAGTATAAATGAAAATGTTATAGAACAATATTTAACGACATACAATATGCCTGATCCGGAATTAATAATACGCACCAGCGGCGAACAACGACTGAGTAATTTTCTTTTATGGCAGGGAGCATACAGCGAATTATATTTTACGGCTGTACTGTGGCCCGATTTCAGAAAAAAAGATTTATTAGAAGCTGTCGATGAATATCGTAAGCGGGAACGAAGATTTGGAAAAACAGGAGAACAAATAAAACAAGAAAAAGATTGATTTGATGAAACAATTATATCCATTATACTGTATTTTAACGCTTTTAATTTGCAATGTTGCCAAGGCTCAAATATCCGATTCCATTCCCGAGCTGGATTCTGAATTGCCCAAAAAGTATGTTATTGAAGACGTCACGGTCACGGGAGTGAATTTTACCGATAAAACTAACATCGTTAACATTTCGGGATTATTCAAAGGAACTATAATCAGCGTTCCGGGCGACGAAAAATGCCGGCAGGCGGTGAAACGGCTTTGGGCGCAAAATTCTTTCGGAAGCGTGGACATCAAGCCGGTAAAAACCGAAGGTGAAAAAATTTGGATCGAAATAGCGCTGACCGAACGCCCGCGTATTATGAAATGGGAAATTTTGGGCGTGAAAAAAAGTAAAGCCAAAGAAATCAATGAGATTCTTACGCTTAGGAGAGGTTCTTCGCATTCAGATTACGTGATAAAATCGAATGTCGAAAAAATCAAAAAGTACTATGACGAAAAGGGATATCTCAATGCCGACGTTCAGGTACAAGTGAAAAACGACACCATACTGAGAAATTCGGTAAACATCACATTCACTATCAACAAAAAGAAAAAAGTGAAAATCAGGGAAATAACCTTTGATGGGAATGAAAATGTGAAATCCAAAAAACTCAAAGGCGCCATGAAAGACACCAAGCAGAAAAAAGGAATTTCTATTCTTTCGATTTTCAAATCCAAGAAATTCATCGAATCAAAATTCGAGGAAGACAAGGACAATCTTATTGAATATTACAACAGAAAAGGTTATCGTGATGCTGAAATCCTGAACGATTCCGTTTATAAAGTATCCGAAAACAGAGTGAACATTGATATCAAAGTGCATGAAGGACAACGTTATTATTTCAGAAACATATTATGGGTGGGCAATACAAAATACCCGACATACGCGCTTAATGAACTTCTGCGCATACGGAAAGGCGACATATACGACCAGGTGTTGTTGGACGAACGCTTAACAACTGATGAACAGTCAGTTTTGAACTATTTTTATCAGGACAACGGTTACATCTTTTCACGTATGATACCCGTCGAAACAAACATCGTAGCCGATTCCATTGATGTGGAAATTCATGTAGTTGAAGGCGATCAAGCTCATATCAACCGTGTTACAATATCGGGCAACACCAAAACCAACGAACAGGTTATCCGTCGTGAATTGCGTACTGTTCCCGGCGATTTGTTCAGTATTTCTAAATATAAGGAATCTATACGTATGTTACAGTCGATGAAATATTTCGACGCCGAAGAACTGGGCAAAAACGCTTCAAACTTTATTTCCCCTAACAGCGCTGACGGAACGGTGGACGTAAACTACGATTTCACGGAAGTGTCTCAAGACCAGTTTGAACTCTCGGGCGGCTGGGGCGCGGGCATGTTTGTCGGAAGCGTGGGCGTACGATTCTCGAACTTCTCCGCCAAAAACATGTTCGACCTGAAATCCTGGCGTCCGGTGCCAACAGGCGACGGTCAGGAATTGAGTTTGCGCGTCCAGACAAATGGAAAACGTTATCAACAGTTTAGCATCAGCTTTATGGAACCGTGGCTGGGAGGACGAAAACCGATAGGACTTTCGCTAAGCGCTTATTATTCACGGCAAACCTCCGCTTACAATCCATATTATGATTATAATTACGGTTATGGATACGGCAGCGGATACGGATACGGATCTTATTATAATTACGATTCCAACGAAAGTATGCAGGTAATGGGAGTATCTGTCGGATTGAGTCACCGTTTGAAGTGGCCCGATCAGTTATTCACTCTCTCATATAATCTTAACATTCAACGTTATCTGTTAAAAAACTGGACGGGAGGATTCCTGTTTTCCAATGGTAACTCGAACAATTTCAGCTTAAACGTGGCTTTCGGACGTAATTCGACAAACCACCAAATATATCCTACTCAAGGTTCGACTTTCTCTGTGGGAGTGCAGTTTACGCCGCCATATTCTTTGTTTGCCGACAAAAACTACAAGGAAATGAAAGATATTGAGAAATATAAATGGATAGAATACCACAAATGGCAGATTAACGGTACATTTTTCACTCCTCTCACACCCAACAACAAATTGGTGCTGATGGCGAGGGCAAACTTCGGATATTTAGGCTATTATAATAAAAAATGGGGATATTCGCCTTTTGAAGGATTTATTGTCGGCGGAGGAGGAATGTCGGGTTATGTGATGTATGGACAGGACATTATCGCTCTACGTGGTTACGAAGACAACTCGTTGACGCCGTACAAAAACAATGCCTACAACGGAAACGTATATAATAAATATACTTTGGAATTGAGATTTCCCGTGATACAGCAACCGGCGTCGTATATCTTCCTGCTGGCTTTCCTCGAAGGAGGAAACTGCTGGGAATCAATTGACAAATTCAATCCGTTCGACATTAAGCGTTCGGTTGGAGCAGGCGTCAGAGTGTTCCTTAACATTGTAGGTACTTTGGGACTGGATTGGGGATACGGACTCGACAGGTTGCCGGGTAAAGACATGAAGAGAAGTCAGTTGCACTTTGTAATGGGACATTCGTTTTAACAGGAATCAAAATGTGTAATTTTTGTAATAAGATAAAGAATATGAAAAAGATAAGTATTATTTGTGCAATTCTGGCGCTGTCGGCTTTTGCCGTGCAGGCACAGAAATTCGGCTATATAGACTCGGATTATATCCTGAAAAAGATACCAGCCTATAATACAGCGCAGGGACAACTGGAAAAGTTGTCGAAACAGTATCAGACAGAGGTCGAAGCAAGATATAAAGTTGTTCAGGAACTTTATAGTAAGTATCAGTCGGAGAAAGTGCTTTTGACCGAAGACATGCGGCAAAAACGTGAAAATGAAATCATCACAAAAGAAAAAGAAGTGAAGGAATTTCAGTCGTCTCATTTTTCGCCGGAAGGAACTTTGGCAAAGAAAAGGGAAGAACTGCTCAAGCCCATTCAGGACAAAGTTTATGGCGCCATCAAAGATATATCGACAGAAGGCGGTTATGCGATAATATTTGACATCGCAAACAATCCCGGAGTGGTATATAATAATCCAAGATATGACCTGAGTGATAAGGTTTTAGAAAAAACAGGATTTAAGTAATTTTGGAATACAATAATTAGTATTATATTTGCAACTTGAAATTTTATATAAATATTATAATTAAAAATTTATGAGAAAGTTATTATTTTTTGCGTGTATAGCAATAGTTTGTGTGTCGTTTCAGTCAAATGCTCAAACATTTAAATTCGGTCATATCAATTTTACCGAAATATGGTCGCTTATGCCCGAATTGGATTCCGTAAAAGTCCAATTGGAAAGAACTGAAAAAGATTTGCAGGCGATTATTAATGAGGTAGCTGCCGAGGCAGAAAGAAAGTACAACGAATTTCAGGAAAACCAGGACAAATGGTCTCCGGTAGTTAAAGAGTCGAAACAGGCTGAACTTATAGAGCTTAACAGACGCGCTCAAACTCAGCAGCAAAATGCTCAGGCAAGAATGCAGCAGGAGCAACAGCGACTTCTTGAGCCTGTACAGAAAAAGTTGAAGGATGCGGTAGATAAAGTTGCTAAAGCAAACAATTTCACGTATATCTTCGACATCAGTTCCGGAAGTCCGGTGTATGTGAACGAAACCCAAAGCACCGATATCGGCGCTCTGGTAAAGAAAGAGTTAGGAATTACTAAGTAAAGTATTCATAATGAAAAAAATTTAAATTGTGAGGGCTATTCCTGTGAAAGGGAATAGCTTTTTTTACAAAAACGATAACTATGTTCTTGACGAGGTTTTTTCTTATAGCGGTGTTGTCGATATGTCTTGTTTCATGTATCTCGTGCAAAAATAATATGGAATCCCGTGTTCGAAAGGAGAAGACTGTCGAAAAAAAGTTCTTCTCTCTCTCTCAACCCAAAAACGGCGCAACGTTGAAGTCGGGAAACGGAGGCGATATCTTCTCTTTGGACGTCAAAAACCTTACCGATTCGGTGAAAATGGATTCGTGTATTCTCAACATCGACGGTAAATATCATTCGACGTATCATTCTTTGCCTCAGGAAATTTCGTTTGCTTCGATAAAAATGGGCGTCCGGAGGATGTCGTTGCAGGTCTATTCGGAAAGTAAGGTTGTGGAAACTTTGCTTTTCAATCTGAAAATAATACCCGCAGTAGCGCCAAAACCGTATAAGTATAAGGTCGTAAACGAATTTCCTCACGATAATAACGCTTATACTCAGGGACTTTTCTATAACGGCGGTTTTTTGTACGAAGGAACGGGACAGAAAGGATATTCTTCGTTGAGAAAGGTAGAACTCGAAACCGGAAAGATTGTGCAGCAAAAATCGTTGGACAGCAAATATTTCGGCGAAGGAATCTGTCTGCATAACGGGAAAATTTACCAGCTGACCTGGGAAAATCGGGAGGGTTTCATTTATGATTATCACGATTTTACTCAGACAGGCAAATTCAGTTACAACACGGAAGGCTGGGGAATCACCGGAGATGGAACAAATTTGTGGATGAGCGACGGAACATCAAACATTTACAAACTTAATCCCGATAATATGAACGTTACGGGACAAATCGAAGTTTACACCAACCAGGGAGCGGAACATTACGTCAACGAATTGGAATATATCAACGGCGAGATATGGGCGAATGTCTATACTAAGGATTATATTCTGATTATCAATCCCGAAACAGGAGAAGTAAAGGGTAAAATCGACCTCGCCGGCATTCTGCGAAAGGAACTCCGGAAACAGGATACCGACGTCCTCAACGGAATCGCTTTCGACAAGGAACGTAACAGAATATTTGTTACCGGTAAAAACTGGTCCCGAGTGTTTGAATTAAAAATCGAAAATTGAATGAAACTGTATGTAGTACCCACTCCAATAGGCAATTTGGACGATATGACATTTCGTGCAGTGAAAGTGTTGCGCGAGGTGGATATTATTCTTGCAGAGGATACTCGAAAAACGCTTATCCTCCTGAAACATTATTCGATACAGACGCATCTCGAATCGTATCACAAGTTCAACGAACACAAAATCACCGAACGGATAGTCGAACGTATTTCGGATGGTAAAACGATTGCTTTGGTGTCGGATGCGGGTACTCCGGGTATTTCCGACCCGGGTTTTTTGCTGGTGCGCAACTGTATCGCAAAGGGTATCGAAGTGGAATGTTTGCCGGGAGCGACTGCCCTGATTCCTGCAATCGTCGATTCGGGACTGCCTTGCGACAGATTTTGTTTCGAAGGATTCCTTCCGCAAAAAAAAGGACGACAGAAAAAACTCGCTCAATTGGTTGACGAGGAACGGACAATGATTTTCTACGAATCGCCATACAGGACGCTGAAATGTCTGGAACAGTTTGCGGAAATTTTCGGCAACGACCGTAAAGTCAGCGTGTCGAGAGAGTTGTCGAAAATACATGAGGAAACAGTCAATGGTACTCTGTCGGAAGTGATTGAACATTTCAAAACAACCGAACCAAAAGGCGAAATAGTTATAATACTTGGGGGAGTTAAAAACTAAGAACTAAGAGTTAAGAGTTGTTTTGTCCAGTCTGCTAAAAAAACCGGAATATATCACATTATTGCACCAAAATTTGTGCAAAGATACAACGTTTATTTTAAATATTCACACATTCCCAATTTTTTCATTAATTTTGCACTTTAAAAAATGATGGATACGAAGAGATTTAATAAGACAAAAATAGCGGTAGTGATTCTGAACTGGAACGGTAAACATTTTCTGGAAAAATTTCTTACAAAAGTTTTCGACAGTATTTCCGGTGTGACGGGAGCAAAGCTTATCGTCGCCGATAATGCTTCCACCGACGATTCGGTAGAATGGACGAAAACTAACTGTCCGCAAGCGGAATTGATTTTGCTGGATAAAAATTATGGATTTGCCGACGGCTATAACAAATCGCTGGAACAGATTGACGCCGAATATTATGTCCTGCTTAACTCCGATATCGAAGTCGCCGGAAACTGGTTGTCGCCATTAGTCAACTACATGGACAATAATCTTGATGTTGCCGCCTGCGCTCCCAAACTCCGGTCGTTCAACAATCCGGAATTTTTCGAGTATGCCGGCGCCGCCGGCGGTTTTATCGACAAATACGGATATATCTTTTGCCGTGGACGTATTCTTGATTCTATCGAAGAAGACAAAGGTCAATACGACAATGTCATGCACGTGTTCTGGGCGACGGGAGCGGCGTTGATGATTCGTTCCGAACTGTTTCGCAAAGCGGGAGGGCTCGACGGGTCGTTTTTTGCTCACATGGAAGAGATCGATCTGTGCTGGCGACTGCAACTGATGGGTTATAAGGTCTCTAACGTGCCGGAATCGGTGGTGTATCATGTCGGCGGCGGAGCTTTGCCTAACAATTCTCCCCGAAAATTATATCTCAACTATCGCAACAACCTGATGATGATGTATAAAAACCTGTCGGAAAACCGCCGACTCATCATCTTCGTCCGCTTACTGATGGATGGCGCTTCGGCGTTAGTGTATCTTGCATCGGGAAAACTGTCGTATTTCAATGCGGTGATAATGGCTCACTGGGCGTTTTTCAGAAGGATTACGCTGTGTCGCCAAAAACGAAAAGCATTCAAACATCTTATTGTAAAAAAGGTCGATACGGGAATCTATAACGGAAGTATCGTGTATAAATATTTCAGATCGGGGAAAAAATTAACGTTTCCTCAATTGAAGTAAATTGATTTTTTATTTTTCAGAATAGCACGTACTTGTTCGACCGACAATTTCGTCAAAAGAGCAATGTTTTCTACTGCAAAACCATTTTCGACAAGACTTAGGGACGCTACGCTCTGGCCCATAGATAAATCCTACGCAAACGAAATAGACAAACTAAAAAAATGGATTATGCAAAGAACAGAATACCTGACCACGGTAATTAATAATATTCCCCCAGCATGAGAAATTAATCGTGCTAATTACATAAAATGATTTCTAATGAACAAAAAAACTACGATAAATCATCTATAATTTTTTCTATTTAAGTGCTTTGATGTTCAATTGGGACGATGTTATAATTATATTTATTAGCGAGTTTAGCCAATTTTTT
>JAISXV010000087.1 GCA_031270335.1 Prevotellaceae bacterium
GAATGTAACGATAAGTTTATCGTTTTCGACAGTATAAAATTCTTCGTTTCCTTCGAGCGACGAAGCCATCAATGCTCCGAGATTTTCGACTGCAATATTCTTTAAACGTGCCTGTTTCAAGCTGTCGGATTCTATTTCCGCCTGTTTTGGCGTTTCACGCACAGGTTCGATTCTTCTTAACGAATCCTGTACTCTTTGCCGTTCTTTATTGTATGCTTCGGTTGTTTTTGAACTCCACCACATATAACCACCTAATATGGCTGCAATTAACAAAAGTCCGATACCGGTATTTTTATCCATCTAATTTCTTAATTTCTATTTTTTAATTCTTTAATAATGTTTCAGTCTGAGTTTTTTACTGGGTTTCGTTTTTGTTTCATTGCCGCTTTGACGAAAGACACAAAAAGCGGATGAGGGTTAAGAACCGTACTCTTGTATTCGGGATGAAACTGTACCCCGACAAACCATTTGTGCGAAGGAATTTCAACGATTTCAACAAGATTGGTTGCAATATTGCGACCGGCAGCCATCATGCCGTTTTTCTCCAAATCGGGCAAATATTTGTTGTTTAACTCATAACGATGCCGGTGACGTTCGGAGATTTCGAGGGTTTTATACGCTTCGAAAGGTTTTGTTCCTTCGTTCAGGATGCAGGGATACGCGCCCAGACGCATTGTGCCGCCCTTGTCGGTCACGTATTTTTGCTCTTCCATCAAGTCGATAACGGGGAAAGGAGTATGAATATTTATTTCGGTAGTATGCGCATCTTTCAATCCCAGCACATTACGTGCAAATTCAATTACGGCGCACTGCATCCCCAGACAGATTCCGAAAAACGGAACATTGTTTTCCCGAGCGTATTTCACTGCTGTGATTTTTCCATCCACGCCACGTTCTCCGAATCCGGGAGCGACCACAACGCCTTGAATTTCACTCAACAGTTCGTTTACATTTTCGGAAGTAATCAGTTCCGAATTGAGCATTTTCAGTTTAACTTTCACTCTGTTGGCGGCTCCGGCATGTATAAACGCTTCGGATATTGACTTGTAAGCGTCGGGCAGCGAAGTATATTTGCCGACAAGCAGAATCTGTACTTCGCCCTCAGGCTTTTTCAGTTTCGACACAAAATCAACCCATTCGCTCATCTCTATCTTTGCGGATTCTTTTGTCGAAAATCCTAATTTTCGCAGAGCTGTACGGTCTAATCCTTCTTTCTGCATCAGTATCGGGACTTCGTATATCGACGAAACATCAATGGATTCGATAACGCAATCGGGTTCGACATTGCAAAACCTTGCTACTTTGTTACGAATATCTTCACCGAGGCTTTTTTCGGTACGCAGCACGAGTATGTCGGGTTGAACTCCGGCTTCGAGCAACGATTTGACGGAGTGTTGAGTAGGCTTTGTTTTCAATTCGCCGGCAGCCGCAAGATATGGCACTAAAGTAAGATGTATCACAAGCGAATTGCTTGCGCCGAGTTCGTATTTCAACTGCCTGACCGATTCGATGTAAGGCAACGATTCGATGTCGCCCACCGTTCCGCCGATTTCGGTAATCACCACGTCGAATTTGTTTTTCGAGCCGAGCAGTTTTATCCGATATTTGATTTCGTCGGTGATGTGCGGAATGACTTGAACGGTTTTGCCGAGAAATTCGCCTTTACGTTCCTTGTTTATCACTGACTGGTAGATTCTTCCGGTCGTAACGTTGTTTGCCTGAGTAGTATGGATATTCAGGAAACGTTCGTAGTGTCCGAGATCCAAATCGGTTTCGGCTCCGTCTTCCGTAACATAACATTCTCCATGCTCGTAAGGGTTTAGCGTTCCCGGATCGACATTGAGATACGGGTCGAGCTTCTGTATCGTAACGCTGTAGCCGCGTGCCTGAAGCAGTTTGGCTAACGAAGCGGAAATGATACCTTTACCCAACGATGAAGTTACTCCGCCGGTTACAAAAACATATTTTGTTGTTTGACTTTGCATTTATTCAAATTCTTTATCTATCAATTTTATCTGTTCTTCCAATTTCTGGATTTCTTCTTTCGCCTTGTTGATTTTTTTACGAACGTCGGCAATCATTGCGTCGGCGTTTTTCGAACGTGCAAAAAAACCGATATTATTATCCAGCAGAGTGATTTCGCTCTCCAGCTGCATGATGCGACTGAACAGCCGTTCACGTTCGCTTTGCTTCGCTCTGCTCGCTTTGTCCTCCCTGTTTCCCGACGATTCGTATCTGTCTTTTCCCCGTATGACTTTACGTTGAGTGTCGGAGATTTTCAGTTGTTTATATCTCGCATTCAGAAGCGTAAAGAATTTTGACTGTATTTTTTCTTTATCTTTATTTGCCACATAACCAATATCATTCCATCGTTGACGAAATTGCTTCAATACATCGAGGTTTTTGGATTCGTTTTTGCTTGGGACAAAATTTTCGAGTTCGACGATAAGCTCTTCTTTTGCCTTTAAATTAACGGCGTATTCGTCGGCTAACTTCTGTAAATGAGCAGCTTTACGATTGAAAAACGTATCGCAGGCGTCTCTGAATTCTATCCACAAAGCGTTGGCATATTTGTTGGGAATCAGACCTACTTGTTTCCACTGTTTTTGTAATTCGATTAAGGCGTCTGTTGTTTTTTTCCAGTCTTCGTTGACGCTTAGGACTTTTGCTTTTTCGCACAATTCTTTTTTCAGGCGTATATTTGCCATTGTCGCCTGTCTTTGCGCTTTATAGTGCATACGACGTTTATTGAAAAATTCGTCTCGACCCTTTCTCAGACGTGTATAAAGCTCGGTGTTTTCTTTTTTGGGAACAAAACCGATTGCTTTCCATTCTTCAAGTATATTCAACAGTTCGTCAGAGGCTTTTTGCCACTCTCTCTTTGATTTGAGATCTTTCTGATTCAGTTTTTCTATCCGTTCGCACAAATCAATTTTCATCTTGATATTGTGGATACGTTCCTGTTTTAACTGGTCAAAATATGCCTGATGTTTTTTATTCAGTTTATACGAAGCTTCTTTGAAACGCTCCCAGATTGACTCTCTCTGCTCTCTCGGCACGGGTCCGATTTCGCGCCATAAATCGTGATACTGTTGCAATTGCGAAAAAGCTTCGACAACCGATGGATATTCCAGCAATGTCTCTGCCTTACGAATAAGGTCATTTTTTGCTTCCAGATTACGTTTGAGGTCTAAATCGCGCAATTCTTTGTTAATCTTTACATAATCGTAGAATTTTTCTACGTTGTAATGCCATGTATCCCAAAGGTCTTTAACGTGATTTTGCGGCACTTGGGCGACTTCTTTCCAGCGATTTTGTATATCGTGGAATTTCTGGAAAGTGAGATTCAAATCTTCCTCTTCCTTAATCAGGTTCTTCAGTTCCTCGATAATAGCAAGTTTCTGTTTGTAATTCTCTTCTTTCTGATTTTCAGTGTTGCGAATATAGTCGTATTTTTTCTCCCTGTACTTCTCCAAATACTTTTCAAACTCTTCTTCCACAGGGTCGATAACAACTGCATTCCCGTGTTCGTCATTGAGTTCGTCATCAGATTCTTCATTCTCATAATCATGGTTTTCGGAAATATTTTTATAGAAAGCATCCTTGATTGCTTCTACATCCTTTTTTATCCGTTCAACCGGATAATTATCGACAAGGGTCTTGAGTTCGTCAAACAAGTCTTGCGGCGACATTAAAGAATAATTTTTTACAACAACAGAAACCTCGCTTTCTGATGCGATTTCCTCATTCAAATTCAATTCTTCGGGGTAAAGTAAGTCTATTTGCGATTCCGCAAATGCATTGTTTTTTTCGTCTTGAATATTTTCCCCATTTCCATTAACCATATCTCTTTCAACTGTTTCCATAATCATTTTCGATTTTTGGTTATCTATCCATAAAACATCGGAACCATTCCCGATGCAAGTGCAAATATAAACATATTTTTGAAGATAAAATTTTTTTGTTACATTTTTGCGACTGTATTAAGCATTTACGCCGCGAAATGATTAATACTTAACCAATAAAAAAATGGAAATTTTCTCAAAATCGGTTCCAAATATAGAAGGTATTCGAACGCAGATTTAAGAATAACGTAGCATTTTGAAAAAAAACGCCTGCATTTAATATGCAGACGCCTTTCTTATTAATTTAATCATATCGCATGCTTTGTGACTCCGGAGGGATTCAAACCCCCAACCTCCTGATCCGTAGTCAGGTGCTCTATTCAGTTAAGCTACGGAGCCTGATTTTTTTTACTCTTTAGAGAAAATTTTCCGTTCTTTTATACGAGCCTTCTTGCCTGTCAGTTTACGCATGTAAAATATTCTTGCTCTGCGAACTTTACCGCTTTTATTCACTTCTATAGCTTGAATGAACGGTGAATTAATCGGAAAAATCCTTTCAACTCCCACATTATCCGACATTTTCCTAACGGTGAAAGTTTGTGTTACTCCTGCTCCTTTTCGCTGGATAACCACGCCTTTAAACTTCTGTAACCGTTCTTTGTTTCCTTCTACAATTTTGTATGTCACTGTTACTGTGTCTCCTGCACGGAACGAAGGATACTGTTTTTGTTCTCCAAGGAACGCCTGTTGTGCAATCTTAATTAAATCCATTTTTTCTATACTTTTTATGTGGCAACGTTACCAAAATCTTAAACGATTGTAAGAGGTTGCTCTCGTTTTTGCGGTGCAAAGGTAATTCTTAATTTCGAATCTGCAAAATATCTTGGTAAAAAAAATGTGAAATCGTTGAATTTATTACCTTTGCACTCGCATTTTTTTGCGAATTGAATTGAAATTAGGATATAAATATTTTATAAACAGACATAAATATGCAGACAGCAAACCACGGTAAAATGACGATTACTTCAATCAGACCTGTTTTTGACAGGGACAAACCTAAAATGTATATTGAAACTTATGGGTGTCAGATGAATGTCAACGACAGCGAAGTTGTGGTCGCCATTATGCAAAAGGCGGGATACTCTGTAACTAAGGCTATTGGCGAGGCAAACATCATTCTGATAAATACCTGTTCGGTGAGAGACAATGCAGAACAAAGGGTTTGGGGACGACTTGAATTTTTCAGGCAGGAAAAGAAAAAACGACCGGGCGTCACTGTGGGCGTGATTGGCTGCATGGCAGAACGCTTGAAGGATTCATTGCTGGAAAACAATATAGTAGATATCGTAATCGGTCCCGACGCTTACAGAGAACTGCCGAAACTTGTTGAAAAAACCGAATCGGGACAAAAGGGAATCAATGTGTTGCTTTCGAGGGACGAAACGTATTCGGATATCAGTCCGGTGCGTCTGGATAAAACAGGTGTAACTGCTTTTATTTCAATAATGAGAGGATGCAATAACGTGTGCGCGTTTTGTGTCGTGCCTTACACTCGTGGAGGCGAACGCAGCCGGAATCCGGAAACAATCATCAGAGAACTGAAAGAGTTGCAGGATAATGGATATAAGGAAGTTACTCTTTTAGGACAAAATGTGGATTCGTATTTATATAATGGTATGGCGTTTGCGGATTTGTTAGCTATGGTGGCAGAATCGGCGCCGGAGATGCGTGTACGATTCTCAACTTCACATCCAAAAGATATGACGGATAAGGTGTTGAAAACTATGGCGAAATACGATAATATCTGCAATTATATTCATCTGCCGGTGCAATCGGGCAGTACCGCTATATTGCAGAATATGAATCGAAAATATACCAGAGAGGAATATTTGCAACGAATAGACACTATCCGCGAAATCATTCCCGGCTGCGCTATCTCAACCGATATAATTGCCGGTTTTTGTGGCGAAACTCAAAAGGATCACGAAGATACTCTCTCGCTGATGAGAAAAGTAGGTTACGATTTTGCATACATGTTCAAATATTCCGAACGTCCGAACACCAAGGCTGCCCGGCATTTCAAAGACGATGTTCCCGAAGACGTCAAAATCAAACGTCTGACGGAAATAATTGACTTGCAAAGCGAACTGTCTCTGGCAAGTCATCAGAAAGACGTCGGCACAGTTGTCGAAGTGCTGGTGGAAGATACGTCGAAACGTTCCGAAAACGACCTTTGCGGACGTACGCCTCAAAATAAAATGGTGGTGTTCCCGAAAGAAAACTGCAAAATCGGCGACCTGGTGAATGTCAAAATCACCGATTGTTCGCAGGCAACGCTCAAAGGAGTTAAGAACTAAGAACTAAGAGTTAAGAGTTAAATGATAAATATCATAAGTTCGTTTACAAATTTGTATCAATAGTTCGTTTACACGTTAGGATTAAAACTGTATCAACAGTTCGTTTACAAACGATCAAAAGTTCTTTGAAATTTCGTACATTATTCTGTTTCATTTTTAGATAACTTTATATTAAAAAATGGAACAGGAAAATATTTTAAGACAGGAAGCCATCCGTATGCATTTGCATGGCGAAAGCGCCCATGCGATTAGCGCCATGCTTAACCGTAGCCGTCAATGGATTTAAAGATTAATAGGATTTCCTTCGGGCGCCACAACAGCATTCCGTTAGGAAGGCACCGCTCGGTAGAAAAACGATTCTCCTCTCAATCCTGCATTCCGTCAGGAATGCATCCTTATCTTATAGAGATTATTAACAAGTGCGACGGATCGACGCCCGAATCATTATCAAGAAATAACGTTCCATTCTACGCATTTCCAAACATTATCAACAGTTTTAAATATCGAAACGCTTCCGGTAGCGACTTTCAGACTGTGTTTATTGACGAAATCTTTTGCATCCACATCGTCGAGAATATGAGGAGCGAAACGTATTATGCCGTTTGAAGTGCAAATCAGCGCTGTTTCGTTGTCTTTGATATGTTTTGCAAATCTTTTCCACGAAGAGATTATGCCCTCAACATCAACATTCCAGCCCTGCGGAACTATTGCTTTGGTATTCCACAGGTCGATGACTGCCTTGCCGTACCCGGTTATCTCGTTTTCGGAGACGTCGCCGGATAAATTGTTGTTTTTCACATATTCGAGACCAAGACGTTGTCGCACTTGTTCTTCGGTTTTATTTTCGTCTTCGCCGTAGTCGATTTCTGTGAAATTATTGTCTGGAACGACGACTGTATTCAATTTCATTTCGTTGATAATCAAATTTGCCGTCTGCATGGTTCTCTGCAATGGAGCGGCAAAAATCCTGTCGGGAATGATGTTTTTGTTCAGCAGATATTTTGCTGCGTTTCTGCTTTTATCTTCTTCGACTAAAGGGATATCGGTGTATGCGCCTGCCCTTGTTGGAGTTTGTCCGGGAGCGAAAGTATTTCCATGTCTGACGATTACGAGCGTTTTTTCCATATTTTTCAGAATAAAGTTCCCCCCTGTAATCCTTTGACAATCCCGAGATGCGAATAAGCCAATGCCGTAACTTCCCGTCCCCGTGGAGTACGCTGTAAAAATCCTTCCTTAATCAAAAACGGTTCGTAAACTTCTTCGATTGTCCCGGCGTCTTCGCCAACGGCTGTGGCTATGGTGTTTAGCCCGACGGGACCGCCTCGAAACTTGTGTATGATTGTAGTGAGAATTTTGTTGTCCATACTGTCTAGACCGCGTTTGTCGATATTCAAAGCGTCTAATGCATAGCGCGTTATCTCCAGATTTATCATGCCGCTGCCTTTTACCTGCGCAAAATCGCGAACACGTCGCAAAAGAGAGTTGCTGATACGCGGCGTTCCCCGACTTCGTAGCGCTATTTCGTTAGCGGCGTTGTCTTCTATTTCGATATTGAGTATTCCCGCCGCACGTTTGATGATGTAGAAAAGCGTAATCGCGTCGTAGTATTCCAGATGGCACTGAATACCGAAACGCGCTCTTAACGGACTTGTCAACAGCCCGCTGCGCGTCGTCGCCCCGACTAAAGTGAACGGGTTGAGACTGATTTGTATCGATCTGGCGCTTGGTCCCTTGTCCAACAAAATATCTATCGTATAATCTTCCATTGCCGAATACAGATATTCTTCAACCACAGGACTTAACCGGTGTATTTCGTCGATAAACAAAACCTGTCCGGGTTCGAGATTTGTCAGCAGACCGGCCAAATCGCCGGGTTTGTCGAGTACCGGACCCGAGGTTGTCTTCATCGAAACGCCGAGTTCGTTGCTGATGATTCCTGCTAAAGTAGTCTTTCCCAATCCGGGAGGACCGTGAAGCAGGACATGGTCGAGACTTTCCTTACGCATCAGAGCGGCTTTGACAAACACTTTCAAATTTTCGATAATCTTTTCCTGTCCGCTAAACTGTCCGAAATCCTGCGGACGTATTTTGTTTTCGAAATCGGGATTCGACTGTTCTTTTTCTTTTCGAGGGTCAAATGTTTCCATAATATTCTATTTTGTCTTCTATTTCCTCAAAACTGTTTTCTTTACCGAACAAAAATGTCTTGAACCCCATAGTTTTTCCGGCGGCGATATTTGCTTCGCTGTCGTCAATGAAAAGCGTTTCAACCGGATCGATTCCCGCTAATTTGTTTATCATCCGGAAAATCACAAGGTCGGGTTTCATGCAGCCAAGTTGATACGACAAATATAGTTCGTTGAAGTAATAATTTATCGGTTTTCCGGCAGGAGAGAATTTTTCCGACCTCGCCCAGCTCATGGTTATGTCATTTGTATTGCTCAATAACAACACTTTATATTTTTTGCTAAGTTCCAGTATGTAATCAAGTTTTTTTTGATCGACAGGCATAAGAAAATCATGAAATCCCTGGTCAATATCCTTTTCGGCAATATTTTTTCCCGTAATTTTGCGTATTTCCTTATAAAAATCTTCTCTCGAAATACTTCCTTCTTCAAGAAAACGAAAGATGCCTTTTTGTCTGTACGGATCAAGCAATTCTTCGATATTGCCGATTCCCAATTCTTTAAATTTTTTTACGGCGGCGGGTCTGTTTAATTCGACTATCACTCCTCCAAAATCAAATACGATGTTTTTTATTCTACTCATTAACTTTCAACTTTAAATTCGTCATCACATTTTTAATTTTTCCCACAGATATTTGTCCGTTGGCAAGCGGTTTATCGTCCGAAATTGCGGCGTAGGTGTACGGCGCTCCCAAATAGATGCAGGCAAGTCTGGTAATCAACCCGGCTTCGCCCATGGCAAAGGCTACTAAATTCGTGTCGGGATACTTGTCATATAACGACAATACTCTTGCCGCATCGGATGTATTACGGGCAGTAGTAACAAGTTTGACGATGTCGGCGCCCTGTTTCTTACAGATATCGACGATATTACACATTTCCGGCAATGATGGTGTTTCGTCGAAATTATGATACGAAACTATCAGTTTACAATAGTTTAATTTAGCTTGTACGGCAATAGTTTCTCTGAATTTGTCGCCGGCTTCCGTTTCGACGTCCACAAAATCCGCTCCAGCGCGGATTGCTTCGAGAAGCCTTTCCCGGCGTTCGTCGTTGCTGTAAAAACCTTCGCGACAGGTCGCAATAAGCCGTTTACCCGACGAAAATATCGACTTGATTTCATTGCCTGCGATACGCGACACATCTAATCTTATTTCGGCAAAATCAACTTTCTCCAATGCTGCCATTATCTCGCTATATGACTGTTCTCCAATGGATACGCATATTGCATCAAACTGTGTTACTTTATCATTCATGAGAACAAAGGTACAATAAAAAATTAAAAAATGAGAAACTTTAAGATTAACAGATTATGTAATCCTTTACTCAAATATCCCAATCCCAAAAGCGATACCATGCTTTTTTGTCGTTCACCCGGATTTCAATTTCCGGATTAAAGGCTTTCAACATTTCCAAAAACTCCTGTTCACGAACGGGAGAAATAAATGGATGAAAGTACCAAGCCGGTCCAACCGGATTCCATTTGTGTCCTTTTGTCAAGCGAATATGCAGTCTTTTCATGGAACATGCCGGAGCGTTGTATATTTTGTATGTACGTTCTACAGATGCGATGTCTGATATGGGAATGCTGACAACAGGTTTCTTTCCCCATAAATAGAAAATAAATAATTCTTTCTCGGTCAACGTATAATACAGGCTGCAGTAAGCAAAAACAATAACGATTGAACTAACCACCAATAATCCTATACTGAAATAAAACAGTATTTTCAGTAATATTGCGAACATAAGTAACAATATAGCTGCAACAAATATTATCAACATCACACTTATTTTAGACCTGAATATTTTCCGTTCCATACACATTTTTTTTTGCAAAAATACAAAAATTCCGGTTTTATGGAGATATTAGTTTAAAAAAGTTGATTTTTTTTTGCAAATTTGCGTTTTTTTATCATGACAACCAGTGTTTTTTCATGAAATACGTCGGTTTTGGGTAAAAAAATTAATGAAATTTTAAAACGCAAATCAATTTGTAAATCATGACATTAATAGACATATTGTTGACAATATCGTTGTTTGAATCGTTATAAAACGAAAAAAATGTTTGGACGTTTGATATTTTTTGTAATTTTGACGCCTTAAAAAAGTATTAAGATATATGAAAACATATACGACGAATCAGATTAAAAACATTGTTCTACTTGGCAGTGCCGGTTCGGGCAAAACAACTTTGGCTGAAGCCATGATGTTCGAAGGAAAAGTAATTGACCGGAGAGGAAGTGTGGACGCAAAAAACACAATTTCCGACTACACCGAAGTAGAACAGTTGTATAAACGGTCGATATATTCAACACCTTTATACACAGAGTATAATGCTCACAAATTGAATATAATCGACACTCCGGGAGCCGACGATTTTGTCAACGGAGTTATTTCGGCAATGAAAGTCGCCGATACTTGTGTATTAACCATTAACGCACAGGCGGGAGTGGAAATCGGAACACGGACGTTAAGTCGATGGGCTGATAAAAACCGGAAACCCGTAATCGTGGGCGTCAATCAGTTAGACCACGAAAAAGCTAACTGGGAGGCAACGGTCGAATCGTTGAAACAGTCGTTCGGCAATCGTATTGTCATTGTACAGTATCCTTTATCGGTGGGCAGCGGGTTCGACGGCTTCGTTGATGTGCTGAAAATGAAGTACTACACCTTCAAAGACGATAACGGAACCAGAGTAGAGAACGAAATTCCTGCAGCCGAAGCCGACCGGGCAGCCGAATATCACAACTTGTTAGTCGAATCGGCAGCCGAACACGATGAATCGCTGATGGAGATATTTTTCGACAAAGGCGAACTTTCCGAAGACGAAATCCTGAAAGGTTTATCGTTGGGAATCAAGACACGAAGCGCTTTTCCGGTGTTCTGTCTGTCCGCCAAAAAAGATATCGGAACAAAACGGTTGATGGATTTCATCACTAACGTAGCGCCATATCCCGACAATGGAAACGTGTTTGTTACCGAAACCGGCGTCGAAGTTCCATGCAACGCAAACGGTCCCGCATCAGTGTTTGTGTATAAGACTTCGGTCGAACAGCATATTGGCGAAGTAAGCTATTTCCGTGTGGTATCGGGAATTATCAAGGAAGGAATGGACATGATCAACGCTACCAACGACACAAAAGAACGCTTGTCGAGCCTCTTTGCCTCCGCCGGAAAAAAACGTGAGAAAGTGACGGAAATGGTTGCAGGCGATTTGGGTTGTACAGTCAAATTGAAAAACACGAAGACAAACCAGACCCTCAACGCAACAGGAACCGACTGGAAATTTGTCCCGATAATCTTTCCCGACCCGAAATTCCGCACTGCTGTCAAAGCAAAAAACGAAAGCGAAGACGAAAAACTCAGCGAACTTCTGCACCGTGCGCATCAGGAAGATCCAACATTGATTGTCGAATATTCAAAAGAACTGAAACAGACAATACTCAGCGGTCAGGGAGAACACCATATCAATATCCTGAAATGGGAACTCCTCAACAATCACAAAATCGATATTGATTTGTTTGCGCCGAAAATCCCTTATCGGGAAACAATCACAAAAACCGCTCTTGCCGACTACCGTCATAAAAAACAGTCGGGTGGAGCAGGACAATTCGGCGAGGTTCACATTGTTATTGAGCCGCATATCGAAGGCGCTCCCGATACCACAAACTTGAAACTCGACGGCAAGGAACTCAAATTCAGCGCCAGAGGTAAAGAAGAAATCAATCTGGACTGGGGCGGAAAACTTGTTTATTACAACAGTATCGTCGGCGGCTCTATCGACGCACGGTTTATGCCCGCTATATTAAAAGGTATAATGGACAAAATGGAAGAAGGTCCTCTCACCGGTTCTTATGCCCGTGATATTCGTGTGATTGTATATGATGGAAAAATGCATCCCGTCGATTCGAACGAACTGTCGTTCAGGCTTGCGGGACGTAACGCTTTTAAGGAAGGATTCAAGAAAGCCGGACCGAAAATCATGGAGCCGATATACAGTATAAACATCTACGTACCATCGGAATACATGGGCGACGTCATGAGCGACATGCAAAACCGGCGGGCAATCATCGAAGGCATGGAAAGCGACAGCGGATTTGAAGTTATCAAAGCCAGAGCGCCTTTGGCGGAGATGTACAAGTATTCGACGACTCTCAGCTCTCTGACTTCGGGAAGCGCAACGTTCACAATGAAATTTGCCGATTATCAACAGGTTCCTGCCGATGTTCAGGAAAAACTGCTGAAAGCTTACGAAGCCGAAGAAAAAGACGAATAACGCGTCGAAAATGCGGTGAATAAAACAGACCTAACATGTTTTAAAAACATGTTAGGTCTTTATATTTGTCAACAAGTCCGTCAAAAGAGAATTTTTTTGATTGTAAAAAATCAATCTTCATGTATAAAAACGACATCGCCTGCCGGGGAACGCGCAAGAAAAAAAACCGGCAGACGAGTCGTAAATATAAATAAATAATACTGTTTTTCTTTATCTGATAAACAGTAATTCGCGATACTTTGGCAGGGGCCAGAGTTCGTTATCGACAGACAGTTCGAGTTTGTCGATATGATAACGGATTTCGTCAAGCAACACTGCGACGGTGTCGTGATAAGCTATTGCTTTTTCACGACCGTCGGCGATTTTGTTGGCGACCTTGCGTGCATTGACAAGTTTAGCGGTCAATTCTCTGATTTGATTGACATGCTCGGCAATTTTTTCGACTGTTTCGATATCCGCCTTGGCGATTTTTTCGAGTTTGTCGGGGAACAGCCGGCTGACCTTGTCGATTTTACTCAGCAGAATCTCCTGATAACGCGACGCCACAGGGATGATATGGTTCGATGCGATATCGCCGAGTACACGTGCTTCGATCTGAATCTTTTTGGTGTACGTTTCGTATTCGACCTCGACGCGCGCTTCAAGTTCCTTATGACTTAGCACATTTGCCGTTGCATACATTTTGATAGTATCCTCAGTTAGGAAACGGTCAAAAATCAGCGGCACAGACGTTTCGCAGTCGAGACCGCGTTTTTCGGCTTCGGCTTTCCACTCGTCGCTGTAGTTGTTACCGTCGAAACGGATAGCCTTACTTTTGATGACGTAGTCACGCACGACCTCGATAATAGCATTTTCTTTCGTTGCGCCGGCGGCAACCTTCGCATCGACCTCTTTTTTGAACTCGATAAGTTGTTCCGACACAGCCGTATTCAGAGCGATCATCGCGCCCGCGCAGTTCGACGACGAACCCACTGCACGAAACTCAAACCGGTTGCCGGTGAACGCAAATGGCGATGTCCGATTACGGTCTGTGTTGTCGATCAGCAGTTCGGGAATGTGCGAGATATCGAATTTAAGGCTCTGTTTACCATCCATTTTGATAATATTATCACCCTTTTCGATGTCGTTCAACACGGCGGTAATCTGCGTGCCGAGGAATATTGAGATAATAGCGGGCGGAGCCTCGTTAGCGCCGAGACGGTGAGCATTCGTTGCGCTCGAAATACTCGCTTTCAGCAGACCGTTATGTTTCCACACAGCCATCATCACGTTGGCAACAAAGGTAATAAACCGCAATTTATCGTCGGTAGTCTTGCCGGGCGACAGCAAGTTTACGCCCGTATTTGTGCCGAGCGACCAGTTGTTGTGTTTTCCGCTGCCGTTGATACCCTTAAACGGTTTTTCGTGCAGCAGTACACGGAAATAGTGCCGGCGTCCCACCTTCTTCATTATCGACATCAACAGGATGTTATGGTCGTTGGCGAGATTCGTTTCCTCGTACACCGGAGCCACTTCGAACTGATTCGGGGCGACCTCGTTGTGACGCGTTTTGAGAGGAATACCAAGTTTCAGAGCCTCAAATTCAAGGTCTTTCATGAACGCTGCCACACGCGTCGGGATAGAACCGAAATAATGGTCTTCCAACTGCTGGTTTTTAGCGCTTTCGTGACCCAGGAGAGTACGTCCCGTGAGTACAAGGTCGGGACGTACAGCCCACAGAGCCTCATCAACTAAAAAATATTCCTGTTCCCAACCCAGATACGAAAACACCTTCGTCACTTCGGGATTGAAATAACGACAAACCTCCGTCGCCGCCTTATCGACAGCAGCCAAAGCCTTCAATAACGGAGCCTTATAATCGAGCGTTTCGCCCGTGTAGGAGATAAAAATTGTCGGGATACAGAGCGTATCGTCAACAATAAAAGCGGGCGAGGTTGGGTCCCATGCCGAATAACCGCGTGCCTCGAAAGTGTTACGAATACCGCCGCTCGGAAAACTCGAAGCGTCGGGTTCCTGTTGAATCAGCAGTTTACCCGAAAATTCCTCGATTACTCCGCCTTTGCCATCGGGGTCGATGAAAGCGTCGTGTTTTTCGGCAGTTCCGCCGGTCAACGGCTGAAACCAGTGCGTATAATGCGTTACGCCCTTTTCGCGCGCCCATTTTTTCATTCCGTCGGCAATAGAATCAGCCGTTTTGTTGTCGAGAAACGTCCCGTTCTGCATGGTGTCGAGCAGGGCGTCGTACGACTTCTTGGGAAGATACTTGAGCATCTTTTCATTGTTAAATACATTCTCGCCGAAATAATCCGCCGGATATCCTTCGGGAGCGTTCACGGCAACCGCCTTACGCTTGATTGCCTCACTGATAACTTTAAATCTTAATGACATAGTTTTATTTTATTTATGTTTACAAAAAATTATTTATTTACTTTTTAAATTTTTTACGTTGATCCGGTCGCCAACCTTGTTTCCGTCGCTTGAACGACCGGATACGTAAAAAAACCGACTTTTTAACCTCTCCCCCAGCCCCTCCCCACAGGGGGAGGGGAGCGAACTCCCACAATCTTTTCCCATAAAGGAGGGGAGCGGACTTCCCACAGTCCTTTCCCACAGGACGGGAGGAGATACCTAATCAGAACCAGACTGACTTTACGTTTATAATAAACAGTTTAGTTATATGCGTTTTCACCATGTTCGTAAACGTCCAATCCTTCTTCTTCGATGCGTTTTTCGACGCGTACGCCAATTGTCTTCTTTATAAGATAGAACAACAGAAATCCTAATCCGAGCGCCCAAACGCCTGTTGCCAAAGCGCCGATTGTCTGAATGCCCAGCAGTTTGAATCCGCCGCCGGAGAACAGTCCGCCGTCAAGGGCAAACAGTCCTACCGATAAAGTCCCTACGACTCCGCAAACTCCGTGTACCGCTATTGCGCCCACAGGGTCGTCAATTTTCAGGACACGGTCGATAAACGACACTGCATAGACCATAATCACGCCGCTCAACACTCCGATAATCACCGCTCCGAGTGGCGACACCGCGTCGCATCCCGCCGTGATGCCGACCAATCCGCCAAGTACGCCGTTCAATGTCAGCGAAAGCGTCGGTTTACCGTATTTTATCCATGCGAGTATCAGCGCCGAAAGTCCGCCGGCTGCGGCTGCGAGATTCGTTGTCAGGAACACGCTTGATATTGCGGTTGCGTTGTCTGCCGACGATGCTGCAAGTTGGCTTCCGGGGTTGAATCCGAACCATCCGAGCCAGAGCAAAAACACGCCGAGACATGCCACCGTAAGATTGTGACCGGGTA
>JAISXV010000116.1 GCA_031270335.1 Prevotellaceae bacterium
AGGTACTGCAACACATACCGCAAGAACAAATTTTGCAAGATGCGAAATTGATGCCTGCGTGGATTAAAAAGTTAATACAGAAATTATATGAATAGTTTTTTCAATCTGAATGATGCCGAATGAACGGCGTTGATTACACGCCTGATATTCGCCGCCGCATTTGCCTTGTCCCACCGCCGCAAGTCATTGACGATTGGCGGCAGGATTACGAAAAAATGCAGGGGACAATGATTTATGGCGAATCACTGCCTTTTGACAAACTGCTCGCACGGATTGAAGAATTACAGGGAAGATTTAGTTTTTCCGAAGAGAGGGATGTCCGAAGGCAATCCTGTTAATCCTACAATCCTAATCGTATTTTCATACTTCATCGTTCATACTTCATCGTTCAAACTGTATCCATAAAACTTCGTTGTACCTTATTAAATACAACTATTCCCAATCCTAACACTATACACATAAACACAAAACTGTATCCTAACTGATACCAACTGAATATACCTGTACCCATTGTTCCGAACTTGAATGTTTCAATAATGGAAGTAACAGGATTCAGCGCTGCTATCCATTGCTTTTTAGGCGACAGTTCGCTCAGAGGATAAATAATAGGAGTAGCATACATCCACAATTGTACAATGAAAGTAAACAGGATGCTTAAATCCTTATATTTTGTTGTCATGGAAGAAGTAATGATTCCAAAACCCAAAGCCAGTCCGGCAAGCATAACGACTAAGACCGGAAGCAAAAGAATATATACATTGGGAGCTATTGTGGCTCCGTTTAGAATATAAAAAACATAAACTGCGACAAACAGCAGTAATTGTATGCTGAAAGTGAATAAAGCAGAAGTAACTGTACTCATCGGCATAATCAGGCGTGGAAAATAAACCTTCCCGAAAATATTCTGATTGTCGATGAAAGTAGTAGATGTTTTTGTTAAACAGATTGAAAAATAGTTCCATAAACAAATTCCCGCAAGATAGAACAAAGGCTGTGGTAACCCGTCTGTAGAAATTTTGGCAATTCTTCCAAAAACTATCATGTACATAGCTGTTGTCAGCATCGGGTTAATAAAAAACCATAAAGGACCTAAGATTGTTTGTTTGTATTGAGTTATAATATCTCTCTTTACAAACATACGCCAAAGATCTTTATATTGGAATATTTCATGAAAATCTATGTCAAAAAGACTTGATTTGGGTTTAATTATTGTTTTTTTCACTCACTATTTATTATTATTGTTTATATTCAATTAACAAAAATTTTGCTATAATAATTTATTTTTTCACTTTCCAATAGCCCCCTTTATCGGGTCCGACGCGTTCCAAAAGACCTTGAGATTTTAGTTTGGAAATATTTTCTCGTATTTTTACAGCAGACATCCCAATAATACTTGCCAATTCTTCTGATGTTATATATCGGTCTTTCTTTATATTATTTAATATTAATTGCTGTTTTTCTGTAACCTTTTCTGTAACTTTTTCTGTAACCTTTTCTGTAACCTTTACATTTTTTGTGCGTTGTGTAGTTTTTCCGGTTATTTCGAAAGCAAATTTCAAATGACCTGTGATTGTTTGCATTGATTCATCAACTACATCGTACAAGTTTCCATTAATCATTTTGTCGGCAATTATCCAGGAAGGAGTTTTGAATCGTCCAATATGTACATTATATAACTCAAGTTTCCCCCCTATTTTAGTTGAAAGAATTACATGTAATTAACAAAAATCTATTTTATGTAACAAAGTAATAAACAGGAAAATGTGTAAAAACACCGTTAACATTGATTATGTATTAATTGCCTTTCAGGCAATTAAAAATATACTCAATACTAATCATGTCTTTGTTTATTTTACTGTTTATCATTTGATTACTTCAAACAAATATTTGCTAATTCTATGTAATTAGCAGCTACCGACATGTCCGGGATTTTCGTTCGCCGTTGTGATTGCTCGTCCGTAAGGATCCATCATCATCGTAAAGACGCAAAATTTTGCGTCTTTACAACAATAACAACGACAAAATCCCGTATGGATGACATGTCGGTAGCAGGCTTAAAACTCAAATTTTTGAGAGAAGTTATTCATTCCCATTATCAGAAGTTTGTATATAGATTCGTTGAATATTATCATTTCCTTTTTGTTGACGGGATAATTGCCCAGCATCAGCGACTGTACATACAGGATGTTTATTACAGCCTCGAACATTGTGTCGTCGTCGAGGTCAGTCAAATCGTTTATCAACACATTATCTTTGTTGAAACACAATGTTGGCGTCAATTCTTCCTTTTTTTTGATAAAGCCGTGCAAAGTAGATGCAAACGGGTTTGACGCGTTGGCGAGATTACTGATATTCTTATTATTCAGCGCCTCGTCGTTAGCCACGTATATTGCGGGAGTATCTTCGGGTTCAAACTTTTTTATCTGTGCTTTGCAATAGCATGATTTCAACACTTTGTTGGCTTTTTCTTCGAAAGCCATGAATTTTTGGTCGTTAGTAACCGTTTCGCCGAGGTTGGACAAGATGTCCTGCGGAGTTATTTTTGTTATCACGACGTTCGGAAATACGATTGAAATCTTGCGAATCAAATCACTCTCAAAACTGTACGCCGCATTAATAACCGTTTTACCCTGCGAGCCTGCGATACGTCGAATTTGCCGGAAATCGTCCATCGAAGGAGTATAGAATATTTCGTCGTTATACGTTTTCAACGACTTGAAATTCAACATTCCCTTGTTTGTCTCGAACGGAATGTAATCGACAAACAGTTTCAGTAATTCCGCATCTTCGGCGGCAAGAGCTTTGATATACAAATGGTGCGTATTGATAATTGCCTCCAAGATATCTGTGTTTGTGATAGATAACAGTCGCAGATATTCTTTGAAAGCGGAATTAAGTTCTTTTTTCGCGTTTTTCAGATCTTCGTTATCCATCAACGATTCTCTGGAAGCGGTGGGTTTCAGCGCATTTGTGTTGATTACGCATTTGACGAACGATGCCCATTCGGGAAACAGATTGCCCGCCTGTTCGCAGAGGAACATTCGTTTCAGATATATCTTATGTTCCTTTGAACCAGTGAATTGTATCTTGTACGGCATGATAAAGCCGACGCCTTCGATTTCGCCTGTCGCCGAACTCATCCTGAACACATCCAGGAAGTTGATGCTGAACGCCTGTTTGCCGTATTCCAGCAGTTCTTCTTTCGAGCTGTCGGGATTGAGCCACACGGGAAGACCTTTGATTAACAATTCACTGTCGTCGCCGGCGACTAAATTGATTTTTGTGGGTAAAGCGCCTCCGAAATACAGAATATTCTTTCTAAGTTCTTCTTTTTCAAACAGCAATTTCCATTCTTTTTTGGGATGAAGAATAATTTTTGTTCCCGGCGTCATTTCTTCTTCGATATGTTCGATGGTATATGTCCCGTCGGCTTTTCCACGCCAGCGTATTCCCTTGTGTCTCTTGTATAACGACCGTGTTTCGACGATTATTTCGTTGCTCACGACAAAACACGAGAGCAACCCGATTCCAAATTTGCCGATATAATCTTTTTCTAAAATATCGTCGCGTTTCGAACTTTGACCTATCACGGAAAGAAATTTGTGAACTTCCTCTTCCGACAGACCGATTCCATTGTCTGCAAAGATTATTTCCGGATGTTTGTTGTTTACATAAACATTGATTTCGCCTGCAAACGATTCGTCGATACTTCGCCGTGCAGTTATCGCATCTATCCCATTTTGAAGCAGTTCCCTGACAAATACGTTCGGCGAACTGTATATGTGTTCCGAAAGCAATTCTATCATTCCTTTCAGATTAACTTGAAACAAATATGAATTATTTTCCATTTTCTTTATACTAACTTCCTTTAATAATGTATTTTTTAACTAAAAAACCTCCTATTAAGGTTGCGAAGAGAGCGGAAAACGAGATTCGAACTCGCGACCCCAACCTTGGCAAGGTTGTGCTCTACCAACTGAGCTATTTCCGCATTATCAATCCTAATACAATCCTTAATAAAAGGTACTTTTTTATTTGAGCGGAAAACGAGATTCGAACTCGCGACCCCAACCTTGGCAAGGTTGTGCTCTACCAACTGAGCTATTTCCGCATTATGTCAAAACAACTTTTCACTTACCTTGCGAAACAAAACACTAATAATCAACCGTTTTTGTGATACCGGCATCAACTTTCAGTGTCTCGTTTCACGCTGCAAAGGTAATACTTTTTTCTATTTCAGCAAATATTTTATGCTTTTTTCTTAACTCCATACCGTTCTGTCACGCTTTGGAAGATAGAACACGACACCACGCCTGCGGTTTCCGTACGTAGCCGGTTACGACCTAAAGAGACGGGGATAACTCCCTTTGATATAGCCATTTCTATTTCCTGTTTAGTGAAATCGCCTTCGGGACCTATCATTGCCAAAGTCGGTTTGCCGGAGACGATTGTTTCTGCGAAGGAAATAGTTTTTTCTTCGCAGTAGGCAATACATTTTGTTTCTTCGGATTTCAACAGTATAAAGTCTTTAAATTCTGTCGCCTGGTTGAGTCTCGGGAAATTAAGGTTCAGCGACTGTTTCATTGCCGAGACTATGATTTTTTCCATTCGTTCGACATTCAGCGTCTTACGTTCCGAATGTTCGCTCAACAGGGGAGTAATCTCTTCGACGCCAATTTCCACCGCTTTTTCGACAAACCATTCAAAACGGTCGATATTTTTTGTTGGAGCGATGGCGACGTGAAGAAATTCCGGACGTTTGTAAACCGGTTTAGTATCAAGGATATTAAGAACGCATTTCTTTTGACTGTCGTTAATAATTTTTGCTGTATAAATTTCGCCCGAACGGCTGAAAACATCAATGATATCGCCGGTGCGATGCCTTAAAACGCCGATACAATGTTTTGATTCTTCGGAATTTAAAGCACAAATTTCATTCTCAATTATTTCAGTATAAAACATTTTAATGTATAATAAAGTAACTTTTCAATCATAATTGTCCGTTAAAAGACGTTTCAGTACAACCTGAGCCGAGATAACCCTGTTTGCCGCTTCGGGTATGACTATTGATTGCGGGCTTTCGATAACTTCGTCGGTAACAATCATATTCCGTCGCACAGGCAAACAGTGCATGAAATAAGCATTGTTGGTCAACGCCATTTTCCGCGAATCGACAGTCCAGGCTCTGTCTTTACTCAAAATCTTTCCATAATTCGGGTCGTTGTATGCCGCCCAGTTTTTTGCGTAGATGAAATCGGCGCCCTCGAACGCCTTGTCCTGATTGTATTCGATTTTTGCTTTTCCCGTAAACCGTTTGTCAAGTTCGTAACCTTCGGGGTGAGTGATTACCAGCTCATAATCAGTTGCATTTATCCATTCTGCGAAAGAGTTCGGCACAGCCTGCGGCAGCGAACGGGGATGCGGCGCCCATGTCAGGACAATTTTAGGACGTTCGGTTTTCCTGTATTCTTCGATTGTAATCAAATCGGCGAAACTTTGCAGAGGATGCCTTGTCGCCGCTTCCATGCTGAAAACCGGTTTTCCCGAATATTGAATAAACTGATTCAGAATCTTTTCCTCATAATCGTCCTGTTTGTTTTCGAATCGTGCAAAAGAACGCAGTCCTATAATATCGCAATAACTGCCCATAACAGGAATAGCTTCAAGTATATGCTCCGGTTTGTCGCCATCCATAATCACTCCGCGACCGGTTTCGAGTTTCCATGCTCCCTGATTCACATCCAGCACAATAGCGTTCATGCCGAGATTCAGCGCCGCTTTCTGGGTGCTTAATCTTGTCCGCAAGCTCGAATCGAAAAATATCGCAAGCAAAGTTTTGTTTTTTCCCAAAGCGTCGTATCGAAATACGTCTTTTTTTAACTCAAATGCCTCTTTTAAGGCAACATCGAGGTTCCCAATATCATTTACCGACGTAAAATGTCTCATATATATTATATGTATCTAATTTCTATTTTGCTAACAATTTTTCTCTGGCGTCGTTTTTGATTGTTTTCCTCCAAAACTCCGGTAACTGAGGCTGTTGCGGTGAAACAGATACTCCGGTAGGCGTGCGTAAAAACTCGCCGTTAGCTTCACGTTTGATATTACCGTCGATATATTTTACAAGCAGATAACGGTCTAATTCTTTCCACTGTTTGATTGTCGAAGCGGCTGTATTTACCGAAAAATCGGTTACAAACTCAATTGACTTTTCTTCGTTTTCGGAATAGAGTTTTTTCGCATGTTCGTCGATAACTCCTACCATTTCAACGTATTTCGATTCGAGTTCTTCTTGCAGGGCGATTATGTCGGCGCTCATCACGTCGTAACGTAAATACGCAAAGTTAGTTACACGGTTGAAAACCCAGAAGGCGGCGTTATCGGAATATGTCAGCAAATCGCCGTTGCCTACCGCATACTCTTCCGGCACGCGCGTACTGCAACTGTATATCGGTGTCAGACAGGATGTCGAAGCGTCGTCGGCGCTGAACCACAATATCCCCGCCAAGGCTTTCGGCATATTGCTGCGACCTTCGGCAACAAACCAGAAACCTGTCTGTTGAGTGGCGATTGCCCGTTCGTGAACAAATTTTTCGCCGTCAACTTCCCAACTCATTGGACGCCAGCGATATGGCAACTTATACGGTCCTGCGCCGATGTCGGTTGTCATGTCCATTTTTGTACCTTCGTAATGGTCTCTCATCATTCTCGCCGTGTGTTCAAACGAAACTTTTTCGTCGGGCTTGATATATAGCGGCATCCGGTTTTCCAAATCGAAACCTCTTGCATATTCTTCATACTTCCACATGTCGTTGTTTATGCTTTTGAAAAACGACCATACTCTTGCATCACAGGCTCTTGCGCCGCCGAAATCAAGAGGATTGTATATGTCCGAAAAACTGAAATCTTCGTCTTTGCCGTTGTACAAACCGAGTTCACGCGCCGATTGTGCAACGTCGGCGGCATAAACCACTTCGACGGCAGGATTGAAGATTTTGTCTATTTCTTTAGATGATATCGAAGTGCTGCCGTTGCTCCACGGGAATGTCCGTATTCTCGCCTGATTAGCATGTGCGCACACGTATCCGTCGGGGATGCGAACGGCTACCCATGCAGCGCCTTTGCTAAGATTTTTAGCAACTTTGCTTTTCGAATCTTGCTGAATCTTAGTCCCTTTACCGACCATTTCCAGAATCCAGACTTCGTCGGGGTCGGCAATCGAAAACGATTCCCCACCGGAACAATAGCCATACGCCGCAACTAATTCCGTCATGACTTTGATGGCTTCACGGGCGTTTTTCGCTCTCTGCAATGTGATGTAAATCAAACTGCCATAGTCGATTATCCCTGTTGTATCGACTAATTTCCCGACGCCGCCGAAAGTCGTTTCGCCGATAGCCAGCGAATGTTCGTTCATGTTCCCGACAACACGGTATGTGTTTGACGCTTGCGGGATTTCGCCCAAAAATCTTCCCGATTCCCATTCGTAAACCTGAAGCATTGTCCCTTCGGGATAACTTGCTGCCTGCCAAAAATACAATTCACCGTAAAGAGTGTGCGAATCGGCAGCGTAAGTGATAAATGTCGAACCGTTTTTTGATGCTCCTTTCGTGATCAAAAAGTTGGTACACGCTATAGAAGGCATTGCAATACAGAGGTTTGCAGCCACAATCATTAATAATAATCTTTTATTCATAACAATAAATAATTGTAAATTTTGCGCAAAAGTACAAAATATTTTTAAAATCAAAAAATATCGTACCTTTGAGCCGATAAATTTTTTAATTATTGACTTGAAAATAGTTTATTATGAGGAAAAAAGTAGTTGCGGGGATTGATATTGGCGGGATGAATACCCGTATAGGCTTGGTTGACGAGACCGGAGAGGTGTTAACCGACAGCAATATTGCTACAAATCAATATCCCACGTCCGAAGAGTTCGTGTCTGCCATATACAACAGCATCGAACTGTTATTAAAGAATCCCGATATGCCTCTTTCAGAGCTTATTGGCATAGGCATAGGCGCGCCCTGTGCAAATTATCACACCGGCAGTATCGAAGGAGCGGCGAATCTTCCATGGCAATATGTAGCCTTGTCGTCGATGCTGGGCGAACAGTTTCCCGGCGTTCCCATCAAAGTAACCAACGACGCTAACGCCGTGGCTATCGCCGAAATGATTTACGGCGATGCTAAAGACCTGAAAGATTTCGTTGTCATTACGTTAGGGACAGGACTTGGTAGCGGTATCGTCGCCAACGGGGAACTGATATACGGTCACGACGGATTCGCCGGCGAAGTAGGACATATCACCGCCGTTCCCGGAGGAAGACAGTGTAACTGTGGTCGTTGCGGCTGTCTTGAGACGTATGTTTCGGCAACAGGGATAAAACGCACTGTTTTCGAACTCTTAGCCAATTCGACAAAAGAAAGCGTATTGAGAAATACATCGTTCAACGAATTGACGGCGAAAGATATTCACGTGGCGGCGCTCAACGGCGACTCTGTCGCCATCAGAGCCTTTGAAATAACAGGCGAAATACTCGGCAGAAGTCTGGCTGACGTTGTTGCGTTCACAAGTCCTTCGGTGATATT
Source organism: Prevotellaceae bacterium (assembly GCA_031270335.1). Taxonomy (GTDB): domain Bacteria; phylum Bacteroidota; class Bacteroidia; order Bacteroidales; family UBA932; genus JAIRLF01. The sequence continues at coordinate 8,595 of JAISXV010000116.1, forward strand.
CATTTTTGGCGGTCTTGCCGAGGCAAAAGACATGATTCTCAAACCTGCCAGAGAGAATATGGAGAAATATTTAGTGGGCTGTTACAAGAATAAAGTGCAGTTAAAACCGTCGGCGCTCGGCAATAAAGACGCCGGAATAGCAGGCGGGGCGGCATTAATATGGAGGGATTTTGTATAAGATGTTTTTTCCACCAAGATACATAATACGTGCGGCGAAATCGACGATATTCATAGCGATAATCTTTGCGATATTCCTGTGTTTCATCTATTTTACTTCCGAAAAAACAAGAGTTGACACAACTTTTTGGGATTTGATTCCATATCCGGCAACAATGGCAGGATTTTTTATTTTGTATGGAATAAGCTATCCTTTAGTGTCATTTGTCAAAAAAGATGCGATGCTGGTAAAGTCGTTTTCGGAAGAACGCATCAACATATTAAACATCTTCGATTCAGCGGGATATGAACTTACAAGCGAAAAAAACGGAGTATTGACATTTCGTCTGAAAAGCAAGTTTACCCGCTTTATGCGACTGTTGGGCGAAGACATGATTGAGGTAGAATATAACGAAGGAAAAGTCTCTTTATCAGGATTAAGACGCGATATATACCGCATAGCGAGATATATTGAATATCTGAACAGGAAATGATTATAAAAAATGCTAATATACTGAATGAAGGAAAGATTTTTGAAGGAAATGTCCGGATTGAAAACGGTATAATTACGAAAATTTTTACCGGCGACAATCCGGATATTCTTGCAGATACATCAATAATCGACGCTCAACACAAATTGCTGATGCCCGGAATAATCGACGATCAGGTACATTTCAGAGACCCCGGACTGACGCACAAAGGCGATATATTTTCGGAAAGTCGCGCCGCCGCCGCCGGAGGAGTAACTTCGTTCATGGATATGCCGAACACTTCGCCGCCGGCGTTAAGCATCGAACTTTTGGAAGAAAAATACAGCGCCGCAAGTCGTAATTCGCTGATAAATTACTCGTTTTATCTCGGCGCATCGAACGGAAATATTGCCGAAATCAATAAAGTCGATCCGAAAGCCGTTTGTGGAGTAAAGGTCTTTATGGGTTCATCAACAGGCAATATGCTTGTGGATAATGATGATACTTTAGCGGCAATATTTTCGGAATCGCCGGTCATTGTGGCGGTTCATTGCGAAGACGAAAACACTGTTCGACAAAATTCGGCGCTGTACCGGCAAAAATTCGGCGACGACATTCCAATCTCCTGTCATCCTGCAATTCGAAGCGCCGAAGCTTGCTATAAATCATCAGCCAAGGCGGTGGAACTCGCCGCAAAATACAATACGCGACTGCATATCCTTCACCTTTCAACAGCAAGAGAATTAGACCTTTTTGAGAAAAACTCGAAAAATTATCTTCCACGAATTACAGCCGAAGCCTGCGTACATCATTTATGGTTCAGCGATTCGGATTACGAAATTTTGGGAAACAGGATAAAATGCAATCCCGCAATAAAATCGTCAGCCGACAGGGACGCTTTGCGCGAAGCGGTCAGGAACGGAAAAATCACCGTTGTAGCCACCGATCATGCCCCGCATACTGTCGATGAAAAACAAAAGAAATATTTCGGAGCGCCGTCGGGATTGCCGCTCATACAGCACTCGCTTTCTGCAATGTTGGAGATGCACAGACAAGGCGTATTTTCACTGTTCGACGTCGTTGAGCGAATGTGTCATGCACCGGCGAGACTGTTTAACATTCACCGACGGGGATATATACGTGAAGGTTACTACGCTGATTTGGTTCTTGTTGACATGAACTCAGGATACTCGCCCTGCAAAGATAACATACTGTATAAATGTGGATGGTCGCCATTTGAAGGAGTTCGTTTTTCGACCAAAATTGAAAAGACATGGGTCAACGGCGCAATTGTTTTCGACAATGATAAAATCGTGGAAACAAATTCCGCCAAACGGCTCGAATTTGAGAGATAAAAGATAAAAATGAAAGAACGTATAGCATACATAATAAACCCAATATCAGGAATAACGGATAAAAAAGCGATAGCGGATTACGTCTGTAAAACGACGGATACCGGCAAATTTGATTTCGAAATATATTATACAAAATGCGCCAACGACGGTTTTCGACAGGCTAAAGAGTTTGCCGGCAACGGTTTTGACAGGGTTATTGCTGTCGGCGGCGATGGAACGGTCAACGAGGTCGCTCGCGGATTACTGGATTCGGATACTGCGTTGGGAATAATCCCCTTAGGTTCGGGCAACGGCTTTGCCCGTCATCTCAAAATTTCCCTTAACTACCAAAAAGCCAATCAGGTCGCGCAAAACGGAAAAATAATAACTTCCGACTATGGCATACTAAACGACAAACCGTTTTTCTGTACCGCCGGAATTGGTTTCGACGCGCAGGTAGGACAGCGATTTGCACAAATCGGCAGACGGGGATTTGTGTCGTACGCTCAGGCTTCGTTTATGGAGTACATCAACTATTCGCCTCAAAACTACAAAATTACAATCGACGGCAAGACGTTTTCGCGCCGAGCATTCCTGATTACCTGCGCAAACACTTCGCAATGGGGCTATAATGCTTATATTGCGCCGAATGCAAGTCTCAATGACGGACTGATTGATTTGGTGATTGTTTCTCCGTTTTCGTTTGTCGTTGCTCCGATAATCGGTTTGCGAGTGTTCACAAAAAGTCTGTATAACTCCCGTAACATCGAGGTTTACAGAGCCAGAGAAGTGACAATCGAAAGAGAAAAAACCGGTTGTATCCACATCGACGGCGAGCCGCTCAACGAAGAAAAAATGCTGAAAATCAAAGCTGTGCCGGATAAATTGAAAATAATCGTGCCTGCAAGCGTCAAACGAAGATTATTACATTCGTCGTTGAAATATATACGATTCTTGAATTGATTTATTTCACGCTTCCGAGTTTATCCGAAAACACTGCATGTGGCAATTCTCTCAGATTATATTGCGAAGCCATGACTTCGCCGTAAGCGCCTGCCGAGCGTAGAGCGATGAAATTACCTCTTTTTGTTTCCGGAAGAAGTACATCTTTAGCAAAACAGTCGGACGATTCGCATATCGGTCCTACCACGTCATAGACTTTTTCGGGAGCATCCGACGAAAGATTTTCGATGTGATGATGAGCGTGATACAGAGCCGGTCTGATCAGATCGGTCATTCCTGCATCGACGATAACGAAATTTTTTGTTTTCCCTTCTTTGATGTATAAAACACGAGTTATCAGCGATCCACACTGTGCGACAATAGAGCGTCCGGGTTCGAAATGCAGTTTTTGCCCCGGAAACAATTTCAGATTCTGCTCGAATACCGAAAAGTACGTTGCAAAATCGGGAATGAGGTTTTTGTCGGGAGTTTGATAATCGACGCCCAACCCGCCGCCGACGTTGATATGCTCAAGTTCGAATCCCCTGTCTTTAAACCATTGATTGAAACTGTTTACACGCTGACAAAGTTCTACAAAGACGTTCATGTCCGTTATCTGCGAACCGATGTGGAAGTGTAAAGACGTCAGCCGTAGATACTTCATCGTTTCCAATTTTTCGATAACCTTGTCGAAATCCCATGCGCTGATTCCAAACTTGTTTTCTTTTTTACCCGTCGAAATATATTCGTGAGTTTTAGCATCGACGTCGGGATTTATGCGCAACCCGATGTTGTAAATTTTTAGTCCCTTTAAACGGGCAAGGTAATTGATATTTTCAATTTCGGGAATTGATTCGCAATTGAAAACGAAAATGTTGTTATACAGCCCGATTTGGATATCAAGGTCTGATTTGCCAACGCCGGCAAAAGCGATAGTCTCCTGTTTGGCGCCATTTTGGAGAGACCGAAAGATTTCGTTACCGCTCACACAATCAGCGCCGAATCCTGCGCCAAAAATAATCTTCAACAGATTCGGATTGGCATTTGCCTTTAAGGCATAATGCAAAATATAGCCTCTTTTATCGGCTTCGTTTTTAGCAGTCGCAACCGTCTGCTTCAATAAATCGACGTCATAATAGTAAAATGGCGTCTTAGTTTTTGACTTATAACTTGACCATTGGTCGATAATAGCTTTATCTATCATATCTCTTAATTTTTAATATTTAATTCTATTTCATCAATACGTTTTGTTATTGGGAACGAGGGTTTTGGTATCGATTCCCTGACCGTCCTTTCCGAAGGACGTAAAATTCTGTTCAAGACTTCAGCGCCTGATTTCGGACGCAAGTCGATTTCCCATCTGTATCCGGGTAATTTTATCTCGTCCTCTCTCACAAGGAAAAGAGGATTATTATTGCCTGTTACATTGTCGTAATAGGCTATGCGACGCGCTTTTCCCGATTCGAAATTTATTTTGAATCCTGCCGATTCCGTCCTGTTCATTGTGAAATCGTTAAGAGAGAAAGCGAGCGTCTGCGCGTTTCCAATTGCCTCGAAAACAGTTAATTGTCTGTTACTAAAATATGCTTTCATGTTTTTGGACTTTACCTGATTGAAATATATAGTACTGTCGGGGTCTCCTTCGGGAACGACAACCATCGCATTACCGTTAAAATCAGCATATTTCATCTCTCCGTTTATCATATAAAACTTCATTGAATCCGATGTTATCTGCATCTTTTTTCCGTTCCACAAAACAGGATCGCGATATATTCTCCATATCGAATCAATATTATTGAAATACATTGAATCGCTTTTCACTTGAAAATCATGCCTGTACAGTTTTGCCCTTTTTAAAGCAAACAGTTCTTTATAGGTACTGTCCACGTATTGCGTTGTATCTTTAATTGGGAATTGAGAGTCAAGAGTTGAGAATTGAGAATTGAGAGTTGAGAATTGAGACGGATGCGTTGTATCTTTAATTGAGAATTGAGAATTGAGAGTTGAGAATTGAGACGGATGCAAAGTAACTTGCGTTGTATCCGGTGAAATTGTATCGGTAATGGAAATCGCAAGCATCGTATCAACGGGTATGACGATTTTCTCTGTGGCGATAATCGAATCGCTTTTTGAAACGATGACCGAATCTCTCTGTGAGACGATGACCGAATCTTTCTGTGAGACGATAACCGAATCATTCTGTGAGGCGATGACCGAATCGCTCTGTGAGGCGATGACCGAATCATTCACTGTTACAGGTATTTTCATTGTTCGTGTTACCGAGGAAAGAGTGTCGCCCCTCAGGAAAACCGAATCTTTATCGTCGTACATTATAATCGACGGATTCCGGCGCATCAGGAAATCTTCGGTATTCATGTCGAAATCGGCAAAATCAGCCAAAAAAATCGTTTTCTGAGCAGTATCGGTAACTTGCGCATTTGAATACAGTTGTCCCTTTTTCCCCTCATTTTCGTAGTAGATACTGTCGGCAAATATTTCCTGTTTCGACGACAGCATATACGAATTGCGGTGAAAAAACATGATACTTTTATCGCTGTCGTACCAGCCTTTGTCACAGTACAGATAGCCGTTTCCCGACCATATATGAGTGTTCGAAAAAAACGTAAAAATTTTCGTGTTGGAGTTATATGTCATCGAATCCGACTGTAATACATAATCTTTTGTGTCGGACTGCACCTGTCCGATAAACTCAAATTCCTTGGTTTTTGCATAATAATAACCTTTTTGAGATTCCAGCGTCCTGAACGAATCGACAATCGTTCCTTCATGTTCGAAATAACCGATTTCCGTTCTGGTGTCAAAATCTACTTCGGTGGTTCTGAGCGTCGAACTGCTGTCGATGAGATGCACTATCCTGCCTGTGACGTTTGCTTTGCCGGTGATTTCGCTGTATATCATTTTGTCGCCCGTAACAATTGTAGCGCCGCTTGTAACTTTTGTGTTGCCAAATGCTTCGGAAATTCCGGAGGGCCAAAGCGCTGCGCTGTCACATTCCATGACAATTCCTTCGTGTTCCATTTTGACGTTGTGCCAACATCGCCAAACAAATCCGGTATCCGATTCGATTGTTATCGTAAGATCGCTGTTCAATATGCGTATTCTTTTTTTCTGCGGAGCGGACTCCGTAGAAATAGTATCCTGCATGGTTTGCTGTGCTATAAGCAAAACAGGAACAAAAAACAATATTGCAATCAGGACAGTTCTCATACTTACAGCGTTTTCAAACTAAAACAACCATGCGGCACTGACAAACGGACATTCTTTATACTTTTCGCTTATCCGGATATATTCTGTCTCAGATTTTTTCGAAACCCATGCTTCGATTGCTTCGTTTTGTTTTTTATTTTCGTACAGTCGCGAAATATAATTGAAATCATCTTTCAGATTAACAGTGTGCGAGGGAATAAACTCTTTCAACATGATAACTTTGTAGAGTATTTTTCCTGATTTCACATCCGTCGAAGCGTAAGGACGCGATATTTCTCCCAGTTCGAGATGTTCTAAAGCTCTGAAATCGTCGGGATTCAGCTCATCTTTGTAGAACGATGTACGGATTTCGCCGGTGTAATCGTTGACCACCAAACCGCTACCTGCACGTGATTTTTCGTTTTCGGAATATGCCAATGCCGCTTCTTGGAAAGTAATACTGTCAGTTTCAATTCTTTTCACTATACTGTCTAAACGGGCAAATCCTGCGGCTTGGTCTTCGAGGCTGTATTTTGGTTTCAACAAAATTTGCCTGAAATTGACAAGCCCTGTTTCATCCTGTTTTTCCAACAGTTGAAGTATGTGAAAACCATATTCCGATTCGATGATTTTCGATACCTGTCCTACCCGCATGTTACTCAACACCGAACGTACAGAGAGGACATTTCCTTCCAAAGGATTCAATCCCAATTCTCCGCCACGGATTGCCGATTCGTGTTCGGAATACAGAGCCGCCAAAGTTTGAAACTTTTCTCCGTCCAAAATACGCTTTCGCAAGTTGAGCAGTTTTTCTTTCACATCGAGGATAGCCTTTTCGGAATCAGGCTTTTTGGCTATTTCGTAAATGATGTACTGGTCGGGAATAATTACCGGAACAGTGTCTTTATCAAGTGTTTTGAAGAATCGATTGACTTCGCTTGGAGTAATTTTAATTTTTTGGGCAATCGACATCTGCATCGACCTGGCATACGACTGTTCTGTTTCGAACTCAATGCTTTCCTCGCGAAACTGTTCTATCGACTTTTTGTAATAGACTTCGAGCGCTTCTTTCCCATATTGGGCAATGAGGGCGGCGATATTCTTTTCGACAGTGCTTTGGATATTGTCGGCGCTTGGACCAAGACTGTCAAGTTTTGCCTGTGCTACCAACAGTTTTTGGTCTCTGAATATTTTGAGTATCTGACATCTGGGATTTCCTTCTTTGAGATTTTCCAGTCCTCCTCGAATCTGCATGTCACGGTATAACATGTCGATATCAGATTCGAGAATAGCTTCGTTCCCTACAACTGCAACTACCTTGTCTAATGATGTTTGCGTTTTTGCTAATGGCATTATTGTAAAAGTAAAAATAACAATTGCCGCTAATTTTTTTATCATAATCATATTAATTTAATCTTTTAATTTTTATTTCGTTTCTATTCATTGCATCGTTGAATACAGCATTTTCCATTTGCCGTATCATATTGTTTTTCCTGCGGTTAAGAATTATATTTTTTATATTGTCTCTCACATGTTCGAAAGGCGCCACGCTTCCTTTCATCGAAATATCGTTTATTTTGATGAAATAAGTGTATTTATCGTCGCTGTCTTCGATTGTGCGCATTCTGATTGCACGGTTTTCGTACGAGTCTGTTGTGCCTGGCAATGGAGCAGTTACTTGGTCTAAACTCATCCATTCGTTGTGAAACACGCTGTAAGCCTCGGCTCCGTTTATCGAAATCTGTTCAAGTTCGTCGATGTCTTTTTCCCTGTTCGAACGGTAAAGATACCGTATTTTTTCGAGGTTTTTAAAATCGTTCGATACCTTAATATATAATACTTTTACCAGCATTCCGGTCAACTGGAAATTGTCGGGATTATCTTTGTAAAACTGTTCTATTTCGCTATGTCTGACAGCCGTATCCATTTTGGAACGAATATATGCCTGTTCGTGTTTATGTATCAGCAGAGACGTCCGGTAATCGTCAATTTCCTTGTCTATATTTTTTTCCTCTTCCGAAAGATTTTTTTCCGCATGTAGCAGTACAGCTTGATTTTTTGCCCATCGATGCAAATAATCCGTCAGAATAGTCAAACTGTCTTCGGATGATAGATTTTGCAGATAATCTTTTATTTCGGACAAATACAATTTCCGTTCGCCCACTTCGGCAATGGGTATTTCATTTTGTTGACGTTTTGTTTCGCACGAAAACAAAATTATCAACATAACTGAAAAAAATACAATCTTTTGTCTCATCAATACAAATTAAAAAACGGCGCAAGTTACAAAATAAATGAGAAACTGAACAAATTTTGTGAAATTTGACTTTAAATATCTTGAATTTCAGCGATGTTCATTTTAACATGATCTCCGGTTATCTTTGTGTTTTCATCTCTAAAATTTTAACTCCACACTTATACAGCATCAGTATTATTTGCTGACAAACGATTCCGAATGTTGCTCCGCAGACGACGTCGAGCGGAAAATGTTTTCCCACATAGATACGGCTGTATGCGACGCATACAGCCCAAAAGAATATCCAGACGGTGAAATATCTGTTTTTGAAGAACCATGCGGTAAACATTGCGAAACAAAATGCGTTTGCCGCATGGTTTGAGATAAATCCGTATTGTCCGCCGCAATGTTCGAGGGAATGGATCAGGGGTTTGAGTTCATCGACATGACATGGACGCAACCGTTCGAAAACATTCTTGAACAGATGTACCGACAGTTGGTCGGACATTGCGAATGTTGCGCCGAGCAAGGCAATCATCAATATACTTTTCCATACGGGCGTTCCACGGAACATAAATCCTGCAATACCCAAATACATCGGAATCCATAGATATATATCGCTGAAAGTCTTCATTACGGGGTCGAGCCAATCGAAATGAAACCCGTTGATGATAAGAAACAGTTCAGTATCCCATTCGGGAAAACCGGTATTACTCATGAACATTCAATCAGTCAACATCTCTGTTGAGGTACGAATTATTTTCGTTAAGGATATGAGTTCCTCCGGATTCACCGAGCCAGTGTTTCGTCACCTCTTTGCCGGCGCTTTTTCCGAGGGGTACCTTAGCTTCCTGTCTTTCGTATGCTGGAATTTGCTCCATCATTGTAATATCCGCTTCTTTCATCGACCATGTACCATCAACTCCTCCGGGCATGCTTATAGACGACGTTGTCCGGTTTATCGAAACGGAATCGGAGATTGCCTCGTCCTTGATATCAATTTTTTCGATTGTCTCATTTGGAGTGAGGTCAATCGGACTGTAATATTGGTTATTGACAGGAGTGTCGGCGACAGGTCGCGAATCGGATGGCTTGCCTGTCAGGATGATAACATGTGGATCTTCGGGACCTTGTGGTTTTCCGGAGCTTTGGAGTGTTACAGTATCTTTTTTCAACCCGATGGATTTAATATCATCTCCAATATCGGGGAACGAGTTATTCATCGAAAAACCTGTAGCAATAATTGTTACCGAGATTTCGGCGTCTGAATTTTCGGCGTCGAGCGATATATCTTTCGTCACGCCACGCTTGAAATTGGCGCCTCTACCTGATGAATTGATTATATGCGACATTAACTCTTTCAATTCGTATGTTTTCAATGGATTTTTCAGACCTGAACTGACGTTTACAAGGATATTTTTTGCGCCGGAGATGTCGTTATTGTTCAGCAACGGAGAGAGGAGAGCTTGTTCGGCGGCTTTCTGCACACGATTTTCACCGGCAGCGCGTCCAAGTCCCATTAGCGCCATGTCGCTGTCTTTCATTACCATCTTGACGTCGGCTAAATCGACGTTGATATATCCTTCGACAGTGATGATTTCGGCAATGCTTTTGGCTGCGGTTGCCACAACGTCGTCGGCTTTCGGGAACGCTTCGAAAACCGACAGCTCGGGATATATTTCATACAGTTTTTCGTTGTTGATTATCAGTAGCGAATCAACGTTTTTCCTCAGATTCTGCAATCCGTCGATAGCTCTCTTGTACGGCTCTTCGCCTTCGTCCTTAAAGGGTAAGGTGACAATTGCAACTGTCAGTATCCCCATGCTTTTTGCTTCTTTGGCGATAATTGGCGCCGCTCCTGTTCCTGTCCCGCCGCCAAGTCCGGTAGCGATAAAGATCATTTCAGTGTTTGATTCCAGGATTTTCTTTATTTCGTCGAGGCTTTCGAGCGCTGCCTGCCGTCCGATTTCGGGATTGCAACCGGTGCCTAATCCTTTGGTAAGCATTGCCCCGAGTTGTATTTTTACCGGAACAGTACTCTTGTCCAAGACCTGAGCATCAGTGTTGCATATAATAAAATCAACGCCTTCGATGCCTTTTTCATACATGTTTTTGACAGCATTGTTGCCGCCGCCGCCTACTCCTATCACTTTAATCAAGTGACTCAATTGTTTGTCCCAGTTTAATGGTATTACTTCATTCATATCCTTTATATTTTTATATTATTATTTCAATCAATCATTTTTTTCTTCCTGTTGCGGATTCATAAACATTACAAAAGCTTTACTCAATTTCTGCACCCATTCCGGCAACCGCTTTGGCGGCAGCGGTGGTGGCGGCGGCGGTTGTAACGGCGGTGGCGGCGTCTGTTTCGGCGTGAAACTATCCAGATGGTCGAATCCGCACATTATAAGTCCTACTGCAGTTGAATATTTGGGATGTATGACGCTAACGTCGGAATCGACAATATTGTTGGGATTGCCAATGACGACTTCGATGTTCATTCGTTTTTGTATTGCCGGTTCCTTTCCGGCAAGATCTTTTAACCGTTGAAGGAGAAAATCTCTTAATCCTGACATTTTCGATACTCCGCCGGTTATCACAAGTCCTGCGCCGAGTTTTCCGCACTGCGTTTTGTTGATTATTTCGTACATCACCATGTCAATAATTTCGTTCAGTCGCGAAGTGATTATTTTCGTTATAATGTCGAGCGGAATATCGCGTGACGGGCGACCGTTGATGCCTTCGACACGGACGCTGCCTTCGGTGTTTGCCGTGAGTCCGAACTGTATTTTGATTTGTTCGGCTTGATTGAACATCACGCTGCAAATGTTCTTAATGTCTTCGGATATAGAATTTCCTCCGAAGGGGATTACGGCAGTGTGGATGATTGTATTATCTTTATATACAATTAAATCTGTAGTTCCGCCTCCGATATCAATCATTGCGACGCCCATTTCTTTTTCGTCGTCGGAGAGTGTTGCCCTTGCCGATGCGATGGGTTCGAGAATCAACTTGTTCATCGACAGGTTCAGTTCTCTCATACAGGTATTTGTGTGTATTCTGTTTGCCATGTTTCCTATCACCACGTAATAATGCCCTGTCAGTTTGTTTCCGAGCCGTCCGATGGGGTCGGTGATTCCATTTCTGTTGTCAATGCTGTAATACTGCGGGATGACATGCAATATTTCGGTGTCGGGACTGAGATGCATTCGTCCGGCATTCACTTCGAGTTCTGCGATTTCTTCTTTGGTAATCATGGAATCATATTGGTCACGGATTTTTTCCACTCTGTTTTCGATACACGTAATATGTTGTCCGGCAATGCCGACATATATGTTTTCGAGGTTTGTGATTCCGGCTTCGGCTTTGATTTGCGTCAGAGTGGGAATTACGGCATTGACAACTTTCGAGATATGTTCGACTTGTCCGCGCCGGATTCCGTCGGAGGGGGCTTCGCTGTATGCGACAATTTTGTAATTCTCGTTTTCGGTTTTTTCGCCAACGAGACTGACCACTTTTGTCGTCCCCAAATCTATTGCAACTACATATTTAGGCATTATACTTTTTCTTTCTTTTCGTACAGGGCGTTTTTGAATATATCCATAAACGATTTTAACGTTGTGGGTATATTTCCGTTATCGTCACTGTCGCTGTTATTACTGTTGATATCGTTAGTTGACAACCGGCGTTTGTTGATTTCGGGTGTTAGATTTTTCTCACGGCTGTCGAATCCGCACATTAACAGTCCTACGGCTGTCGAATATTTCGGATGTATGATTTCTTTCGGCGAGCTTTCGGATATGTATCCGGGTCGTCCGATTCTGACGTCCATACCGGTTTTCAGTTTCACAAATTCCCGCAGATGCGTCATTTGCGAGCCTCCGCCGGTGAAGACTATTCCTGCGCCAAGTTTATGGTCGTTATCTGCATATTTCCTGATTTCGAAGAGTATCATGTCCATGATTTCTATCATTCGCGCTTCGATAATACTTGCCAGCGATTTGAAAGATATTTCGCAGGCTTCGCGTCCTTCTCCTCTCGGCACGGCGATGATATGATGTTCCGGCGTCATCGACGCAATACATGAACCGTATTGTATTTTGATGTTTTCAGCGTCACGCATAGGGATGTCGCAACACATCTTGATGTCGTGTGTGATAGTGTTTCCTCCGAAGGGGATTATTGCGGTGTGCCTGACGACTTTATCGTGATAAATAATCAAGTCGGTGGTTCCTCCGCCCATATCGACCATGACGACGCCCATTTCTTTTTCGTCTTCGGAGAGTATGGCTCTTGCCGACGCCATCGGTTCGAGTATCATCTCTTTCAGCGAAAGATTCAACCGCTCGATACACACTTCGGTATGCCGTGTCGAAATGCCTCTTTCGATTATCACCATGAAATTGCCGGCGAGTTTATATCCCAGACGTCCTGCGGGGTCGGTTATTTCGTTGATATCATCGACGCTGTATGTCTGTGGGATGACATGTATAATTTTTTCGCCTGCGTTGACGTGCAGCTTGCGGGCGTTAGATTCGAGCGTTTTGATTTCGTCGTTTGTAATCATTTCTTCATACTTTGGTCGCAATATTTCCGTCCGGTTTTCGATGTACCGTATGTGCAAGCCGGCAATACCCACATATACTTCGTTGATTTCGGATATCCCGGCAATAGCCTTGATATTGCCAAGCGTGCCCTGCACCACTCCGACAACAGTCTGTATATTTTCGACTTGACCGTGCCTTATGCCTAACGAGCGCTCTTCGGAATACGCCAAAATCCTGATACGCCCGCTATTGTTAATCTTTTCGCCTACAATACTCACTATTTTTGTAGTGCCTAAATCTATCGCTGTCAAATAGTCTGCCATATATTTTGTTATTTAATAGTTAATCAATTATCTTTTTTTATCGCTACAATCTGTTTATCAAATCTCAGGTCAAGAATTGCGTATGGAGCGTCGTTTTCGGCTCTGTAATACGGATTCACTTTCCTGTAGAAGGTCAACAGATTATCTAATTTCTTTTCGTAACCGTGCAATTGCCCGAAACGTATCAGATGATTGTCCGAACATACTGCAAATGCAACATTTTTGTTTTCGTCGATGTCAATTTGCTGAATCTGCACGTTCCAGAACTCATCGTTCGAAATATGTCGCGTAAATGCCAGCAGATTGTGTGCAAAACGGGCGTCGCTCATTGTTTTTCCATCAGCGGGCAACCGGATTTTACCCGTCGCCAGAGGCACGTCGTACGCATATCGTTCCGAAACGGGAAAAGCTATGCCTTCGTCATCTAAATAACACGAACCCGACGAGGTCAACAAACGTACGATCGGCATTCGTTGTTCGATTTCTACGTGCAGAATACTGTCGCCTGTCTGATATACAAGCGCATTTTTCACCGGACTTTTTGATTTGACTAATTTCAATATCTTTTTTATCACCTCATCGTTCAAACGCTTGCCTTTACCAGCGATTCTACTTTGTTCAATCATTCGTTTGAAATCACCGGATGTTATCAACTTTGCTGTTTCCGCATTCCGTATTTTTACGTCGATTCCTTTGCATACAGGGTCGCCCTTTGTGCTGCATACGTATATGGACAGACAAACTACTACCGCTAATATCGAAAGAATCAGAGTAATCCTTTTCCATGCAATCTTCCTTTTCATTGCCATTCTATCTGTTTACAAACGCCGCAAAGATAATCATTATTCGATTCCCTGAATATAATTTTCAATAAATAATATAAAATATTTATCCACAACCTTTGTTATCGCACTTGTAGTTAATAGATTCCGGGGTATAAAAATCGAAAAACAATTTTCGAAAATTTTACAATTTTTTAGTAATTTTAATCAAAATTCGTACCTTTGTCGCATTATTTGAATAAAAAAATAGAAATGCCGTACAAAGAGCCGAAGATAGAAAGACTTCAATATGCTATCAGTGAAGTCGCAGAGATGTTTGGAGAGAAGATCTCCACGATAAGATACTGGTCGGACAAGTTCGAAGGAATACTCAATCCTGTGCGAAATAACAAAGGAAACAGGATGTTTACTCCCGACGATCTGGATGCGTTAAAAATCATATATTATCTTGTAAAAGAGCGAGGTATGACTTTAGATGGAGCTAAGAAACGACTTGTCGAAAACAGAAACGGAGAACGAATGAACGCCGAAATAGTCAATCGTCTTGAAAACATTAAATTAGAATTGTTGGAAATAAAAAATTTGATATAAATGATTACAGTTAAAGACATTGTGTCGGAGTTAGAAAAATTGGCTCCATTGAGTTATCAGGAAAGTTACGACAATGCCGGACTGATTGTCGGAAGTTTGGATACGGAAGCAAGTTCGGCGCTTTTGTGTTTCGACATAACCGAAGACATTATTGATGAGGCAATTGAGAAAAAAGCGAATCTTGTCATATCACATCATCCCGTGATATTCGGAGGTTTAAAGAAGATAAACGGGAAAAATGCAACGGAACGCATTGTGATTAAGGCAATACGTAACAATATTGCTTTATATGCGGCGCACACGAATCTCGACAGCGTCCGGGGCGGCATAAACACAACTTTAGCCGGAAAATTAGGACTTTCGGATATAAAAATTCTTTCGCCGCTCAAGAAAAATCTGTTTAAAATCGTAAGCTTTGTCCCCGAAGCGTATTCCGAAAAAGTCCGCAGGGCATTGTTCGAAGCCGGAGCGGGACACATCGGCAATTACGATTCGTGCAGCTATAATATTAAAGGTATAGGGACATTTCGGGGCGGCGACAACACAAATCCGTTTGTCGGTGAGAAGGGTTTATTGCACAACGAACCGGAAATCAGAATAGAAACTGTTGCAAAGAAAGAAAATCTGCACAAGATTATTTCGGCGCTGAAACAAAGTCATCCGTACGAAGAACCTGCTTACGACATTTATCAGCTTGAAAACGAGTATGAAAACGCAGGTATCGGAGCGGTCGGCGTTTTACCGGAATATACTGATGCTACCGGTTTTTTGGCAAAAATCAAGGAAATCCTTTCCGTTAAAATCATACGGCATAACGATTTGTTCAAAAAAGTGAAAACCGTTGCTGTATGCGGCGGTTCAGGTTCGGGATACATCAACGAGGCAATAGCCGCCGGAGCCGATATTTTTGTTACGGGCGACTGTAAATATCACCAGTTTTTGGACTATCGGAACGAGATTATTTTGGCGGATACAGGGCATTTCGAGAGCGAATATTTTGCGACCGAAATATTTTATAACGTAATTAAAAAAAAATTCCCTAATTTTGTGGCGAATTTATCGCATGGAATTTGTAATCCTGTGCAGTATTTTTAGTTGTAAATTAGTTAATTATAAAAATATAAACATGGCAAAAAAAGCAGAAAAAAAAGTTGTAATAACTCCGGAAAATGATAAAACGGACGGAAAAGCTGGACTTCTACAGCAAATTTTGAAGACAAAACCTCAGGTTTCGGCTAATGACCCTGTCGAAAAAAAATTACGTCTGTTGTATGAAATTCAATTGATTGATTCCGAAATTGATAACATACGAGTTCTCAGAGGAGAACTGCCTAACGAAGTCAGAACATTGGAAGATGACATAATTGGATTTGAAACAAGAATCTCAAACATACAGGTTGAAGTGAAAAAAGCGGAGGGAATTATCTCCCAACGGAAATTAGATATCGAAAATTCTAAAAGCCTGATAAAGAAATACGAAGAACAGCAGAAAAATGTCAGGAACAACAGGGAATTTGAGTCTCTTTCAAAGGAAGTAGAATTTCAAAGCCTTGAAATAGAATTATCGGAAAAGAAAATCAGGGAAGCCGACAACCTTATCAGCGAAAAGAAACTTTTGGAAGAAGACGCCAAAAAATCGTTGGAAGAAAGGAAAAAAGACCTTGTCGCTAAAAAACATGAATTAGAAAAAATTGTCGCAAACACTGAAAAAGAAGAAAAAGTTCTGGAAAATAAATCAACAGAATACAAACAAGTTATAGAACCCCGCTTGTTGAACGCCTACGAACGGTTACGTAAAAATGCACGCAACGGTTTAGCAGTAGTCGAAGTGAAACGTGACGCCTGCGGTGGTTGTTTCAACAAGATACCGCCTCAACGTCAGGTCGATATAAAAATGGGGAAACGACTGATTCCGTGCGAATATTGTGGACGTATTTTAGTTAACTGGAGTGAATAAGTTTATTGTAATATTAACAATGTTGTGTGCAGGCGTCGTCTCTTGTTTTGCGCAGGAAACAACAAACAGGTCGTCAGTGCTTTTTATTCTTGACATAGCTCCGGAAGCGCGTTCGTCGGGTATGGGCGATGTAGGCGTCGCTACCGCTCCCGATGCGGTTTCGCAGAGATGGAATGCTGCCAAATATGTTTTTGCAAAACAGTCGCGCGGCGCTTCTCTATCCTACACTCCCTGGCTCAGCAAAATAGCCAAAGGGATGAATATGGGGTTCCTTTCGGGATACATGCGTTTCGAAAACAGCGCTATAGGAATTTCAGCGCTATACCTTTCGACTGGAGGAATAGACCTTTACACCAACGACGGTACATCTGTCGGAAGCATCATGTCGGGCGAATATGCCATGGACGTTTCTTATTCACGTCTTTTGGGAAAATATTTGTCGGGAGGAATAACCTTGCGGTATGCCAATGGATTAAAAGTCGAATCTACCGGTTCTGCCAGTGGCGGAGTGCTTCGTCCATCGCCTGCATTTGCCGCAGATGTGGCTTTTTTCTACACAAAACCCATGGACGCTTTCGGAACGATAACAAATTTGTCTTTCGGCACTTGCATCTCAAATCTCGGAACAAAAGTGAAACTGTCGGGCGACAAAGAAATGTTTATGCCAATGAACTGGCGACTTGGCTCTACATGGACAGTTTATTTGGATAAAGACAATACTTTAGCCACATCGTTCGATATCAATAAATCGCTTGTCCCGTTATATTACGAAAAGAATATCACAATGTTCGAGGCAATAGGCAAATCTTTCGACCAGGCACGAGATTTTGTATGGTCTGCCGGTTTGGAATATTCGTTCGCACAAGCGGCAATGCTGAGGGCAGGCTATCATAACAGCAAGAATAACAGAGGATACAACTACTTCACTTTAGGAGCGGGATTAGCATATCAATCGTTTCGGTTCGACGGTTCGTATTTGATTACTACGTCAAATATAAGTTCACCCTTGTCTAATACATTCAGAATCACCATGAGTTATCTCTGGCGATAAAGAATATTTTGCAATAACAAAATAGTATTGTACCTTTGCGCCGCCGTTCTGGCAATGGTCTGGTAGCTCAGTTGGATAGAGCAACAGCCTTCTAAGCTGTGGGTCTTGGGTTCGAATCCCAACCGGATCACGAAAGAAAAAAAGAAAGATGTGCGAAGTGTTGTTACAAAGAGAATTAATCAACAAACCCGGGAAAATCGGGAAAGGAAAATTTAGTATCAGGATTATATTTGTCGGATTACTTTTAATTTCGAACATTTCATTTGCGCAAAGAAACGTGAAATATGAGAATGTTGTCAAAAAAGTAATCAAGTTAAGCAAGGAAGAAGCTTTTGGCGAATACTCCGATTTTCTCAGTTTAAATCCTTATATCGAAAGGGCGAATCTGTACTATCAATTAGCCGAACTTGCTTCGTCTATAATGAAGGATATGAATCCTTTAACCGATTACGACCGGATTAGACGCCTGTACGATGCATCCGACAACTATTATCTCATTTGTGATCAATATATCAATGATAATGAAGTGCGTAAAGACCAGGCGCTTTTCACTGCAGTACGAACCTCGCAACGAAGATTGTCGGCTCAGGACGTCAGTCTGTATATCAGGACAAAACGCAGCATTGATTCCATATTTTTTGCGGAAATATCGGAAACATTCAAATCGTTCACTTTGATGGTCGATTCGTATTACCGTTGTATGGACGTTTACAAAAATATCTGCGCTAATAATAGAAATATCAACGATTTATATGTTAATTGGAATGACAGTAAAGAAGCTTTGTCGTTGATGATAAGCAAATTCGATTCGATTGCGTATTTCAAAAATCTTCTTAGTGAAAAAGGTCCAAATCTGAACCTTACCTATAAAAATATAGTCGATTTCAAGATAGATGGATTCTCGCCGACTGATTTTAAGAACATTGCTGAATTATGGGATTATAAAGAGTGGGCTGTTCAACAGCAGAAATATTATAATGAAACTGTGCATAAGACAGTTGAAAGAACACGAATTGTCGAACAAAAGTTAGATATGCACATTGAAGAAATTCACGCATCGAAAACGCCAATTTCTTCAAAAAACTATGCCGATAACGATTTAATGGAAGAATTAAAAAACTTGCAGGAAATCACGTCTTTATATTTAGATATCGAACGAAAATACAGAATTATAGATTTCTTGAATTTAGTGTACGACGAAAAAAATACTCCCGTAAGCACAAATTATTCCGTTGACAAACAGGCAGATTACATCTATTCACTCATGGAAGCGTATTTCAGGATATTGGATATTGATAAGAAAATAGAAACAAAATATCCTTCGATGAAGAAAAAATCTTCGGAAACGGAATCAAACGATGAATCAATTTACAGTCTGTATAATAGCAGTATCGAGAATTATAAACAATACGTCATCAACTCGAAAATAGCAGGAAAAGTTGACAATTTCATCTACAACAAGGCGAACAACATTCCGAAAATCAGAGGCTCGGGTTTTTATCGACCTTCGAGTTCGGGATATATAGTGAAAAATATAGTGAAAAACGACGACGGAAGCGTTTTTCTGGGGGGCGCGTCCATCAATTCGCAAGGATATTCGATTGCATTTACGGCATTCAGCGCCGATGCTCATAACGTAAACTGGCTGAAAACCATTGATATATCCAAGATGATTTACGACGATTGTTCGATGTCGGTTTGCAGTATTCCGGCGGGAGTGATGAGTTTGGTTAGTTCCAAGAACGTTTCAGACCCGGCTTTGACAACGCAAATGATTGTAAAATACGATATTAAAGGAAATGAAAAACAAAAAATCACCTTGCCTGAGAAAAATTTTCCGTTAGGACGAACTATTTTCTATGACGAAATATCCGAAAATACATTGCTCACTTTTTACGGAAACACCGAAGAATGGTTTCGTGATAGCGTACTTATTGTACAACAGATTAATAAGGATAATCAGCAAAAATTTCGTGCGGATATTAAACTCAGTGGCGAATTGATAGAAATCTTTCCCTCAGATAACGGAAGATTCATATTATTTGGTAATTACGCCGAACTTGACGCTATGGGCAAAAAAGAAAATGCCGCTTTGGGAATTTTCTCATTGATAATCGACCCCGAGGGGAACGTCGTAAAAACATCCGTATATCCCTCCGACAAGCCGAGATATGGAATTTGTGTGAACAGAATATCGCCGGAAACATTCCTGATTTCAGGAACAAGCGGCAGTATCCGCAAAAACAATTCTGACCTTGTGCCTTCGGAAGGCGAACCTGTCGTTATTATGACGCATAGCAATGGCGATTTTGCAGGCGAATATAAAAAAAATAAATATTTCGAGCAATGATAGAAAATATGAAAATATGTACGTATCTTTATGCTTGAAAAATAAATGGTTTTAATATTATAATGTATTGAATACAAAGGATAAAACAAAAAATAATGAGTCGAAAAAAAATTAAATCAGCGCTGATATCCGTTTATTACAAGGATAATCTTGAGAAAATAATTAAAGCGCTCAGCAAATATGGAGTGACAATGTATTCGACGGGCGGAACGTTCGATTTTATCAAAAATATCGCCAAAGTTCATTCTGTCGAAAGTCTTACAGGCTATCCCTCGATTTTGGGAGGACGTGTTAAAACGCTGCATCCAAAGGTGTTTGGAGGAATATTAAGTCGCAGGGACAACAGTTCGGACAAAGAAGATTTGGCTAAATACGAAATACCTGAAATAGACCTTATTATTGTGGATTTGTATCCATTTTCCGAAACTCTGGCGGCAAATGCATCTCACAGCGAAATAATCGAAAAGATTGATATTGGCGGGATTTCGCTGATTCGGGCAGCAGCGAAAAATTATACAGACACGCTTATCGTATCGTCACGCAACCAGTATTCATCGTTGCTCGAACTGCTGGAATCGAAAAACGGCGCTACCGATACCGAAGACAGAATACGTTATGCCGCCGAAGCATTCGAGACTACAACAACTTACGACAGAGATATTTCCGATTATTTTGCTTCATTATTGAATAAAGAAAAATTTGCACTGAATATTTCGCCAGCAAACAAACTGCGTTATGGAGAAAATCCGCATCAAAAAGGCGTTTTCTATGGAAAGTTAGACGAAATTTTTACTCAACTGCATGGAAAAGAGATATCATACAACAATCTTTTGGATATTGACGCTGCTTTTGCACTGATCAGCGATTTTACGGAAACGACTTACGCCGTCATTAAACATAACAATGCATGTGGCTGTGCTTCGGACAGTAATCCGCTGGCTGCATGGGAAAAAGCTTTGGCAGGCGACCCGATATCGGCGTTTGGTGGAATAATCATAACCAACAGTCCCGTTGATGCGAACATTGCAGGAGAAATCAACAAACTGTTTTTCGAAATAATTCTTGCTCCCGGATATTCCGGCGAAGCTCTAAATATCCTTAAAAGCAAGAAAAACAGGATTATATTGGATGTCAAATCAAACAACCGTCCGGCAAAACAGTTCCGTTCGGTTCTTAATGGCGTTCTGGTTCAGGATGCCGATAACATTTCCGAAGATATTTCGTATCTGAAGCAAGTAACGAAAAAAGCGCCGACAGATCAGGAGATAAGCGATTTGCTTTTTGCAAACAAGTTAGTGAAACATTCGAAATCTAACACTATCATTTTAGTGAAAGACAAGCAGTTGCTGGCAAGCGGCGTAGGTCAGACTTCGAGGGTTGACGCTCTCAAACAGGCAATCGAAAAAGCGAAGAATTTCGGATTTTCGTTATTGGGCGCTGTCATGGCTTCCGATGCGTTTTTCCCCTTCCCCGATTGCGTCGAAATAGCATCAAAAGAGGGCATTACAGCGGTTATACATCCGGGAGGCTCGGTACGTGACCAGGAATCGGTCGATTTCTGCGACAGCGCAGGTATGGCAATGGCAATTACAGGATACAGACATTTTAAACATTAAAAAAAAATAGATATATGGCGTTATCTTTATTAACTCAAGACCTTGCAATGGATTTGGGTACAGCGAATACAATAATTATGTACAACGACAAAATTGTCGTTGATCAACCTTCAATCGTCGCTATCGACCAAAATACCGGCAAAACAATCGCTATCGGTGACACTGCCAGACAAATGCACGGCAAAACTCATAAAAATATAAAAACGGTGCGACCTCTGAAAAACGGCGTAATTGCCGATTTTGAGGCTGCCGAACAGATGATTCGAGGAATGATCAGAATGATTCCTTCTAAATCTCGCTTTTTTACTCCTTCGTTGCGTATGGTAATCTGTATCCCGTCGGGAAGCACTGAAGTGGAAATTAGAGCAGTACGTGATTCTGCCGACCAGGCGGGAAGTCGTGAAGTGCATCTTATTCACGAGCCTATGGCTGCCGCTCTGGGTATCGGAATCGACGTCGAAGCGCCGGAAGGAAATATGGTCGTGGATATTGGCGGCGGAACAACCGAAATTGCGATTATCTCGCTCGGAGGCATTGTCTGCAATGTGAGCATACGGATCGCAGGCGATGATTTTACCTCTGATATTCAGCAATATATGCGCCATCAACACAATATCAAAGTTGGTGAAGCAACCGCAGAAGAAATCAAAATCAGGGTAGGCGCTGCTTTGACCGACCTCGAAAACCCGCCCGACGATTTTGTCGTGAGAGGTCCGAACATTATGACCGCGCTACCGATAGAACTGTTGGTAAATTACGAAGAAATAGCACATTGCCTCGACAAGTCGCTGATAAAAGTGGAGGCGGCGATTATGTCAATACTGGAACAGGCGCCACCCGAACTGTATGCCGATATCGTCAAAAACGGAATTTTCCTTACCGGCGGAGGCGCGTTGTTGAAAGGATTAGATAAACGTCTGAAAGAGAAGATAAATATCGAATTTAAAGTTCCCGAAAATCCATTGTTAGCCGTAGCCCGAGGCTCCGGAATCGCAATGAAAAAACTCGGTAAAGGCGTGCCTTATCTGTTTAAATAAAATCTATTCGCTTTCACAAACCACTCTGAAACCTATTTTGATACAGTCTGACAGCCACCAGATGCTTTTCGGCGATTGCGGGTCGGTTTTGAGCCATTCTTCCGTGCGTGAATAATCGCGTCTCGCTGCACGCAAATCTTTAGCGTCCGACGTGAATGAACCGCCCCGTACCACATGTTCCGTACCTGTTTCGGGACCTTTTGGGTCAGCAACTTTGCCGGGAGTTTCGGAATAAGCCGTTTCGGAGTACCAGTCGGAGCAATATTCCATCACATTTCCGAGCATATTTTTGAGACCGAAAGGATTAGGCGCTACTTTGTCGGCGTATTGCGTACGACCGCCCGAGTTTTCGGCATATATCGCATAAGTGTTAATCACAGCGGTATCGACGCCGAATATGCTGTTCCACCATCTGTCGCGTGTGAATTTTT
This sequence comes from Prevotellaceae bacterium, assembly GCA_031270335.1. Classification (GTDB taxonomy): domain Bacteria; phylum Bacteroidota; class Bacteroidia; order Bacteroidales; family UBA932; genus JAIRLF01. The sequence goes on from JAISXV010000116.1 coordinate 31,628, forward strand.
TCGGACTTCCTTCAAAGAAATAAGGAGTCGAAGCGCCGCCTCTGGCAGCATATTCCCATTCCGCTTCGGTGGGCAAACGATATTTTTTCCCTGTTTTGATTGAGAGCCATTGACAATATATCTGCGCTGCATAATGCGACATTGTGATAGCCGGACTTTTACCGAATCCCCAGCCCTGATCGACCTGTCCGTAGAAAGGAGTAGGTCCACTCACGGCGTCAACAGCATTACGGTTTTTTTCCATTATCATATTAGGATCAAGACGTCCTTCCGAACGTGTTTCCCTGAAAAATGCTTCGTAATCACTCCATTCCACCTCTACTTCGCTCATGTAAAACGGACTTACAGTGACGTCCCGCACAGGTCCTTCGTCTGTTTTCCGGTACGGTTCATTTTCGGGACTTCCCATTTGGAAAGTTCCTCCCGAGATAGCAATCATTTTGAAAGTCACCGATGTACCCGGAACTTTTTCGGTAAAATTTTCGAATCCCGTCAATTTTGTTGCAGAATCGTATATTTCCCCTGGTTCATCATCGCCTGTACCGAATATGTCATTGGCTTTGTGCGAGTAATCGGGATTATAATGACCAACATCGAGATGGCAACTGATACATTGCAAGTCTAATTTTTCCTTATTTTCGACATAATAGAGATGCGCCACAGCTCCTTCGCTCGTAAGTCCTGTTGTAAACAAATTTTCGTGACATTTTTCGCACGATTCGTTGTAAACAATTTTGACGGCATGTTCGAGACGGCTTTTTTGCTGCCAGTCGAACGAAGCGCTGTCTTTTGTATAATACGACCACATATCTTTCAAACCCGTTTTTCCTTTTTCCCATAAATAATTGCAACCGCCTTTGGGAGGAAGGTGACAGTCAACGCAATGAATCACTACTCCGCTTTTCGTATTGTGATGCGACGATTGCAGCCACGATTTGTCGGCATCGGGATGGATATGGCACGACATACAGTATTCGTCGGTAGATGTGTAGTCCAAATATCTGTTTCCGAAAAACATCAGCGCAACGCCAATAATCAAACCTACAGCAAATAACAAGCTGATTTTTCGCCTGTTATTCTTTTTCTTTTCTCTTTTATACGCCATGATTTTTAAGATATTTTTCAATAATTAAGCATTGAAAAAGAATTAAGTATTCATTGCACCGCAAACATTAATCACTTGCCCGCTGACATACGACGACAAATCGGATGCAAGGAAGACAGTTACTCCTGCGACGTCGTCGGGCGTACCGCCACGACGGAGGGGGATTTTTTCTATCCACGATTTACGGATTTCTTCGGGTAAAGCAGCTGTCATTTCGGTTTCAATAAATCCGGGAGCGATTGCATTACAGCGTATTCCACGTACTCCAAATTCTTTTGCCACCGATTTTGTCAGTCCGATGATACCGGCTTTCGATGCGGCGTAGTTTGCTTGATTGGCATTGCCCGATACGCCTACAACCGAACTCATGTTGATTATGCTGCCGCCTGCCTGTTTCCACATAACCGGCTGCACAGCTTTGGTGAAATTGAATACTGATTTGAGATTCACTGAAATAACAGTGTCCCACTGGTCTTCGGTCATACGTTTTACTGCGCCGTCCTTTGTGATTCCGGCATTATTTACCAAAATATCTATACGTCCGAAATCTTTTACTATTTCGCTGACAACCTGATGTGTTTCATCGAAATTCGCCGCATTGGAGGCATAGCCTTTTGCTTTGATTCCGTGTGCCTGCAATTCTTTTTCCAACTGTTCCGTTACTTCGGACAGAACAAGATCTGTGAATGCAATATTCGCACCTTCATGCGCCAATTTCAACGCGATAGATTTTCCTATACCTCTGGCAGCTCCTGTAACCAGCGCCGTTTTTCCTTCTAACAATTTCATATTCAATATCTTTTTATTACAATAATAATTTTAATTTTCCTGCAAATTTACTAAAAAAATTACATATTCATAATGTATGATCAGTAATTTTTGAATGTAAATATAAAATTCATGCCGAAATTCCACAAGATGACGACGCCGATAGCAAAAATTTTCGACAGATAGAAATTCCATTTCAACTTGTCGGAAAGGAAAAAAACAATAAGATTGTTCAACGCAAGCCCGACAACCGAAATGCCAACAAACGAAAAATATTCGGAAGCAATCCGCTGACTGTGACTTTCGAATGTCCAGATACGATTCAACATATAATTTGACGAAGCCGCCAAAATAAAGCCGCAACTGTTTGCTATATATTTGTTTACTTTCAATTTCTCTTTCAACAGCCAAGTTGTTCCAAAATCAATAATCATTCCGGAAAAACCAACAGTACAAAATTTCAAAAATTTCAAAATAAAAGCTACATCAATCATTTTCTCCAACAGGTTTTTATATAACCAACATTTTTCACATAAACAAAAATCATTACTTTTTAATTTTTTCGCCGCAAAAGTACAAAAGTATTTTGTATTTTCGTTAAAAATTTGTTAATTATCATATACACAGAGTTTTTCAAATTTTTCTATTATTTTTAACTACATACATTAAGAAAAAAATGAATATGAAATGGTGTATTTTAAATTGGCGTACAAAATATTGGGAAATTCTATGTATCTTTGCAAAAAATAATTGTAATGAAATTACGGATATATTTAGATAATTGTTGCTTTAATCGTCCATACGACGACCAAACGCAAATAAAGATTTGGCTGGAAACAGAGGCAATTGTGATTTTTTTATCACTGTGGACAAACGTTTATTGAAATATCAGGATAAACGTATAAAAATATATAACCCGATAGATTTTATAAATAACATTGAAATATGACAAATAGTACAGCGCTGTTGGAAAAAGGCATGAGATGCCTTAACAACGAATTAGGGATTTTGGACGCCGAACGGTTTGTGGCGTTACTTTTAAGAGAGCCATTCGATTATACCGAATGGCGCAGAGAAAATTTATTCGTAAACATGAGTCTTGATGAGATTATGGACGAAGCGGATAAATACTGCAAAGAAAATACGGATGCATC
>JAISXV010000121.1 GCA_031270335.1 Prevotellaceae bacterium
ATTTTTCTGGCGAAATCGAAAAAAAAGCGTACTTTTGCGCACAATTATAACAGGTTAATTGCTATGGACGTAAAAATTGAAAGCGGTTGGAAGTCTATTTTGAAAGAAGAATTTGACAAGCCGTATTTTGCAGATTTGGTTAATTTTGTGAAGAGCGAATTGAAAGCGGGTAAACGGGTCTATCCTCCGGGGCAACTGATATTTAACGCTTTTGATAAAACTCCCTTCGACAGGTTGAAAGTTGTGATTTTGGGACAGGATCCATATCACGGCGAAGGTCAGGCGCATGGACTTTCGTTTTCCGTTCCTGCGGGAATATCGCAGCCGCCGTCACTGGTTAATATCTTTAAGGAAATCAAGGAAGACCTTGGCGTCGAACCGCCTCGACACGGCAATCTGGAGAGTTGGGCAGAACAGGGCGTGTTTCTTTTAAACGCCATACTGACAGTTCGAAGGTCGGAAGCCGCTTCACATTCCAAAGCCGGATGGGCGTATTTTACCGACGCCGTCATACAGAAAATTTCCGAACACAAATCGGGCGTGGTTTTTCTTTTATGGGGAAATTTTGCCCGCCAGAAAAAAGCGTTGATCGACACAAACAAGCATTTTGTACTTGAATCGGCACATCCGTCGCCATTGTCGGCGTCTGCAGGTTTTTTCGGATGTAAACATTTTTCGAAAACGAACGAAATACTGCGTCGGCAAGGTTTGCAGGAAATCGATTGGAGATTGTAGATTGTATGGACAGTTTATTCCGTTTTATTGTAAAATATCATTTGTTCCTGATGTTCGTTGCATTGGAAGGCTTATCCGTTTTTTTCATTTCCCAATCGTCATATTTCAGACATTCGGCAACATTGGCGAAAATCGACGCCGTCAAAAGTCACGTTAAACAGATGACGGACGCGTGGCAAAATTATTTCGGACTACAGGAAAGAAACGACAAACTGTTAGAGGCAAATCTCTTATTATTAAGCGAGAATATATATCTGAAGCATCAGTTGGAATACAATATTAATCAATACGACAGCAGTAACCGGATTGTGCGAAATTTCACCTGCATTCCTGCAACCGTAGTGGAAAATACGCTGAATCGGGACGATAACAGACTCATTCTGAATGTCGGGCGGGACGACGGCATCGAAAAGGACATGGGCGTCATATCAATGAACGGAGTTATAGGAATCGTGGACAGAGTAAGCGACAATTTCTGCACGGTAACCTCGTTGCTCAACACGTCAAGAGGCGTGAGCGGAAAACTCCGTAAAACAGGAATTTACGGTCCCGTTGTCTGGGATAAAAAAGACGTCTGGCATGTCGAAATAATCGACGTACCGCAACATATCGCCATCAACGCAGGCGATACGGTGGTAACAAGCGGACACTCACTGACTTTTCCCGAAGGTATTTTAATTGGTACGGTCGAATCGTATCAGTTGGACAAGGGCGTATCGTACCGAGTCAGAATAAAACTGAGTAACGACTTTCAAAGTATTTACAACGTGTACGTTATCAGCGCCGACAAAAAACCGGAATTGGATTCGTTAAAACGGGAAATTAAATTCAGATAATACTATGATGAAACGTTTCAATTCGGCTGAATTATTGACATTTACATACATATTTATTACAGCGGCGTATCTTCTGTTCTTCTTCGGACACGCCGACGTTCACTCGCAGACTTACAATCTGTTGTTATACCGGATTATTTTTTCCATAACCTTGTTTTTGATGGTATTTGTTTCCGGAAAATATGAAAGCAAATTTACGGGATTTATACGTTACATTTTTCCGTTTGCACTGATTACATACTGGTATCCCGAAACATACAGTCTCGGATACAACACCGGTTACGACTTGCCTAAAAGCATATTTGCTCCCAATCTCGACGGTTTTTTCGACAGTCTTGACACGAAGATTTTCGGATGTTCGCCGGCTCTGGAGTTTTCAAAAGCGTTTCCGCAAGCCTGGATTGCGGAAATCATGTACTTCGGCTATTTCGCTTATTACTTTATATTTCTGATTACGTTTATTTACTTTTACTACCATAAACCCTGCATGGCGGAAAAGGCAATGTTCTACTGTTTATGCTCGTTTTTTGTCTTTTACATCATCTTCACGCTGATTCCCGTTGCCGGACCGCAGTTTTATTATTCCCCGCCCGACAATGAAGTCCCCAGCGGATACATTTTCAGCTGGTTGATGCGCTTGATACAGAACATGGGCGAAAAACCCACAGGCGCATTCCCGAGTTCGCATGTCGGACTGACCATCATCGCAATGATTTTGCTCTACCAAAATACACGAAAATATTTTTACGCAATACTTCCCGTCGCAATTGTGCTTGTCGCCTCAACCGTTTATATCAAAGCCCATTATATGATCGACGTCGTCGCCGCATTTGTTCTAACTCCATTCATCTTTCTTTTAAGTAAAAAGATATTTAAGCTTTTTCCATGAATTAACACAGTCGCTCATCGTTCATAACCCGTCGTTTTCGTTTACTTCAATGTAAATTTTGCGTTATTTTTTACATCGGAATTTCCTCCGATAAATACCAGGAAATTGCCGGGTTCGGCAACCCATTTCAAATCGGCATTGTAGAACTTCAACAGTTCTGGCGTAATCGAAAACGTCACCTGTTTACTTTCTCCGGCATTCAACGCTATCCGCTGAAATCCTTTCAACTCTTTTACCGGTCGCGTAATGCTGCCGACCAAATCGCGAATATAGAGTTGCACTATCTCTTCGCCTGCGCGGTCGCCGCTGTTGGTCAGCGTGACGGATGCTGTGATTGAGCCGCCTTCGGCGAGCGTCGAATCGGACAGTTGTACGCCGGAATAATCGAACTGCGTATAACTCAATCCGTACCCGAACGGATAAAGCGGCGAGTTTTCCATGTCGATATATTTGACGGTGAATTTGCTGTCGTTATTAAACGGTCGTCCGGAGTTCTTGTGATTGTAGTAGATTGGAATTTGCCCGACATTACGCGGAAAAGTCATTGTGATTTTTCCCGAAGGATTTGCCTCGCCGAACAGAACATCGACAATAGCTTCGCCGCCACGCGTTCCGGGAAGCCATGTTTCGAGTATGGCGTCGATATTGTCGTCTTCCCATTGCAGGGTTAGCGGGCGACCGTTCATCAACACCAGTACGACAGGTTTGCCGGTTGCTTTCAACGCTTTGAGCAAATCACGCTGATTGTCGAGCAGGTTAATATTGCTACGGCTGGCAGCTTCTCCACTCATGTCGTAGGCTTCGCCCAGAACTGCGACTATCACATCAGCTTGTCCGGCGGTGCGGACGGCTTCGGCAATAAGTTGTTGAGCGGGACGGTCGTCGATGACATTACCGTTTCCCTGATCTGTCATCCGGCGGATGTATTTGTCCTCAACAAGATGACAACCCTGAGCGTACAGGAATTTGGCGTTGCTGTATTTGCTTTCCAGCGCGTCCCATACGGTCATGATTTTAGTCCAGTTGCCGGCGGCAGCCCAGTTACCGAGCAGAGTACGCTGGTTTTTCACCAGCGGACCGATGAAAGCGATTTTTTTGGAAGCGTCGAGCGGCAAAGTTTGCTTGTCGTTCTTGAGCAGGACGAAGCTTTTCAGAGCCGCTTCCTTGCTCAACGCCAGCTTGTCGGCGCTCATGATTTGCGATTTGGCGCGTTCGTCGCTTATGCCGCGATAGGGGTCGGCAAACAGTCCGAGTTTATACTTTGCTTCGAGGATACGACGGCAAGCGGCATCAACAGTCGCTTCCTTCACCCGTCCGGATTTGACCAGCGCCGGCAGTTCTTCGATCATGTATTCGCTGACCATGTCCATATCGGCGCCGGCGTTGATCGACAGTTCGGTTACCTTTGCTTTGTCGCCCACGCCATGGTCTTCCATTTCGTAGATGGCAGTCCAGTCGGTTACGACAAATCCATCAAATCCCCACTGATTGCGCAGTAAGTCCGTGAGCAGCCATCGGTTTCCGGTAGCAGGCACTCCGTCGATTTCGTTGAACGAAGTCATCACCGTCGATGCTCCGGCTTTTACAGCGGCTTCGTAGGGCGGGAGATATTCGTTGTACATTCTGAGACGGCTCATGTCGGTGGTGTTGTAATCGCGTCCACCTTCGGCGGCTCCGTAAAGCGCAAAATGTTTGACGCACGCCATGAGAGTGTTTTGTTTCGACAGGTCGCCCTGTTCGTATCCTCGCACCATTGCTTTAGCGATTTCGGCGCCCAGAAAAGCATCTTCGCCGGCGCCTTCGCTCACACGTCCCCAGCGCGGGTCGCGGGCAATATCGACCATCGGCGAAAAAGTCCATTGCAGACCGTCGGCGCTGGCTTCGTCGGCAACGGCAACGGCAATACGTTCAATCATTTCGATGTCCCATGTCGCAGCCAGTGCGAACGGAATGGGGTAAATGGTGCGATGTCCGTGTATAACGTCATATCCGACAAGCAGCGGAATCTTCAGACGCGTCTGTGTGAGTATCATGTCCTGTAATTTCCTCACAGCCTTTGGCGTCCAGAAATTGAACACGCCTCCGACAAGTCCGTCTTTAACTTTTTGTTCGACGCCTTTACTCATTCGCGGACCAGTGGTGTCGAACCACATCGAAAGCAGATTCAACTGCCCGATTTTTTCGTCCAAAGTCATTTGACTCATCAGATTGTCCACAAATTTATCCATCTCCGCCTCGTTCGACGGCTTCACAGTACAGGCTGTTACAAAACCTATCACAGTAAATATCAACAAAATCCTTTTCACTAAAATCATTTTTTAAGAGTTTATTTTTTTGCAAAATTACATGAAAATTTCGAATTTCCAATTGCGTAACATAAAAATCAAGACCACCGGGTTCTGCTTACGTCCGTACTTTGAAGTACAATTGCTATCTTTGCAGCAAAAAAAATT
>JAISXV010000257.1 GCA_031270335.1 Prevotellaceae bacterium
TTGGCTTCGACGCAACAGGTCATGTTGTAGTAACAATCGGCGACGAATCGTCCACATCTGTCGAGGCTATCGACAACACCGACGATACCTGGAAATACATCGGTCTGGCTTACGACCGCAACGGCAAAACAGTATCGGTCAATGCATATCAGGGCACGCAGACTCTCCGTCCGTTCCAGAGTAAAGCATTCACGAACGCGCCTGCAACACAGGGTAAACTTTACCTCGGCAATAACGCCTCCGGTAACAGTGGATTCAGCGGCGCGGCGGCATTGCTGCACTTCTACAGCACAGCGCGCAGCGAAGCGCAGATGACATCAACAAAGAGCCTGACCAAATCGGGAACAGAAACCGGACTTATCGGTCTCTGGGAACTCGAAGCGGACGAAGGCGCTCTCGGCAAAGACAAAGCCCGCTCGCGTCATCTGAATCTGAACAACACAAGCCGCTATATCTATCCGATTGGCAAAGCGCTTGCCTTAAACGGTACAGATCAGTACGCAAGAATAACGAGCGGTATGTATCCTTTCGGCGTTTACGACGACTTCACGCTTGAGTTCTGGTTCAAAGGCGGCGAACAGGACACTGCAACGCTGCTCTCTGTGGGAGTAACTACTTACGTCGGATTTGACGTCGAAAATCGCCTTGTCCTCACAACCGGAGGAAGTACTCAAATACTTGCTTCTGCCGGTTTGCTCGACGACAAATGGCATCACTTCGCCCTGTCCGTGAAACGCAACGGCATGGCTCGCGCTTCGATTGACGGAACTGTAACGGCTTCGTTCAACAGCGCAATTCTGGGCGACATCGGCGGATGTTTCTATCATCTCGGCGTGAAATATGTTCAGATTAACGATTATACGTACGGTTATACCGAATATTTCGCCGGCAATATCGACGAACTGCGTGTATGGAACTCGGCTCTCACTGCCGACGCTATCCTTTTGAATAAAAACTACAGTCTGCGCGGCGACGAAGCGGGTCTGAAAGCGTACTATCCGTTCGAGAAAACACAGCAGGTGAACGGCAGCGTCTATTCTGTCGGTCCTCTGTACACCGACGTAAAGGACAATACTCTGACAGCCGACCGGTTCGGCGGCGCTGACGTAAGCGATGTTTCCGCTCCGTTGCAGCTTGCACGTACGGTAAAGAACGTTCCGTTTACCTTTACCGCCTCGAACAATAAAATCGTGCTGAATCTCACGGAGGAAGAATACCGTATCGAAGGCGTAACGCTCTATATCACTGCTGTAAATGTCCTCGACATGCACGACAATAGATCTAATTCCATCAACTGGACGGCTTACGTCAACCGTAACGCCCTGAACTGGAATACCGACCTTGTCGAAATCATCATGGAAGACGGCGATGTACGCACGTTCAAGGCTTCCATCAGCAACAGCAGCGGCGACAAACTCGATTACTTTATCGAAGACCTGCCCTCCTGGCTGTCTGTCGATGCTCCGCAGGGTTCTCTGAATCCTCTCTCCGCAAAGGAATTGACATTCACCGTCGCCACCGGCGTGAACATCGGCGCTTACGAAGCCTCTGTTGTCTTGACGGGAACGAACAACGTGAAGAAGATTCTCCCTGTAACGCTGAAAGTAACGGGCGAACGTCCCAACTGGTCGGTTAATCCGGCAAATTTCGAATCGTCGATGACCGTTGTCGGACAGTTGCTTATCGAAAATCTCCCGCAGGAAGACCCCGACGATTTGCTCGCCGCATTTATCGGCAATACCTGCGTGGGCGTTACTTCTCCGAAATTCGAAAAGGCATATCAGACTTATCTGGTTTACATGCAGATCTGGGGCAATGATTTGGACAACGGCGCTAATATCACGTTCAAAATCTGGGACGCAAGTACAGGTAATATCTATCCGACAGTCGCAACGACAACAACTGCCGGTGATGCGATACAACTCCGGTATGGGAACTCTCTGGAAGGCACTCCGAAATATCCAATTCAGTTCAACGCTACCAACGCAGTCGAACAGGCGCTGTTGTTCAACACAGGCTGGAACTGGATATCGTTCAGCGTAGTCTCTCCGAATCTTGCCGATGCAAACGACTTGATGGCGAATATCAACAACGGTATTGAAATCAAGGGACAGAGCGTATTCAGTCGCTACGACGCTGATAGCCTTTTCTGGGGTAACGGAACGCTGGACGGACTCGAATTCAATAACGTCGAAATGTACAAGCTGAAGACCTCGGGCGCAGGCACAATCTCGCTGCCGGGTTCTCCTGTCGATGTGGAAAATACGTCCATCACTCTTGTTGACGGCTGGAACTGGATAGCCTACACTCCGCAGGTCAACGAAACCGTGTCCGAAGCCTTTGCCGGCGCTAATCCGGAAGAAGGCGACGTTGTCAAGAGCCAGACGGCATTTTCGGTTTACGACAATGTTATCGGCAATTGGGTCGGCACGCTCGAATATCTGCGTCCCGGACAGGGTTACATGTACAACACCGCTACGGCGCGCAACTTCAAGTACCCGAAAACGGGTATTATGACACGCTCGTCGGAAGGCGACCCAATCGAAGGCGAACCGCTGACGCTCAACCGTCCGCAACCGTCGCTGAACAGCGAAATAGCCCCGAACTACGAAAGCAATCTGTCGCTTATCGGCGAAGTGAAACTGAAATCGGATATCCTTTCCGAAACATCACGCCTGATTGCTTACGTCGGAGGCGAGCCTCGCGGTATAGCCGAGATGAAACCCGTGAACGATAAACGGCTGTTCTTCCTGCCTGTTTACTCAAACAGCAACAGTAATGAAACGGTTATTTTCGTCCTCGAAAACAACGGCAAAGAAATCCCGCTGCGTGAGTACATTACGTACAAGCCTAACGCACTGCTCGGAACGGTTAACTCGCCGGTACTTCTCACCGACGCCAACATCAACTTGAAGGTGTATCCGAACCCGTTCCTCGACCGCATGACGGCTTCGTTCGAAATCGAACAGCCCAACGCTAACGTCCGTGTAGAACTGATTTCCATGGACGGAAAAGTCATCTACTCGACGAAATACACTATTGCCGTCACCGGACCGCAACTCGTCGATATCGACGCAGCAACGGTCGGCAGCCTGACGCCGGGTACATACATCATCCGCGTCACGCTGAACGATAACGAAACGTTTACAAACGTAATAATAAAAGGAGTTTATTAATTATTAATTGTTAATTGTTAATTATTTAGATTGTTAATTATGAAAAAGATAATAATGATTCTGTCAGTAGCCTGCACGATGTTCGCATCGTGCAGCAAAGACAGCGATTTTGTCGCTGTCAGCCGTGTCGATATCAACAAGACGACTGCCGCTATTCCCTTAGGAGGCACGGAACAGCTGTCGGTGAGGATTTATCCCGATGCTGCGGCGGCAACACGTTCGGTACGCTGGTTCAGCGACGATACCTCGATTGCTACGATCGACGGAACCGGTCTTATACGCGCTCTTGCCGTGGGTATGACGGTTATCCGTATCACCGACGAGGATGGGAAATCTTATCCTGCTACCTGCGCCGTGTCGGTTCACGAACAGACAGTCGCAGTAACGGGCGTTTCGCTCGTCAAAGCGACGGCGACAGTATCGGTGAACGGCTCCGAAGAGCTGAACTATACTGTTAATCCGCTAAATGCTACGAACAAAAACGTAACATGGAGCAGTAACAACACTGCTGTCGCTACGGTGGACAATAACGGCAAGGTTACTGGTATCTCCGCAGGTACGGCGACCATCACAGTTACTGCCGAAGACGGTAACGGCAAGTTCTCTTCGAGCTGCGCTGTTACGGTTCAAAAAGCTGAATTTCCGGTTACGGGTATTGGTCTGAACAAGACCAATACCGTAATTTCGGTAAACGGCGCTGAACAGTTGTACGCGACGATCAAACCGTCGAACGCAACGAACAAAACCGTCATCTGGAGTAGCAGCGAAGTATCTGTTGCTACAGTTGACGAAAACGGAACAGTTACAGGCGTCTCCGTCGGCGCAGCTATCATCACGGCAACTTCGGCAGAGGATGAGGGGATTGCGGAAAACTGCGTAGTAACAGTTCAGTCGGCGGCAATTTCTGCAACAGGCGTTACGCTTGATAAGCCGACGCTGACTGTCACGGTGGACGGTACAGGACAACTGACTGCTTCTGTCGATCCTCCGAACGCGACGAACAAAAACCTCGTCTGGAGCAGCAGCGACAATAATGTGGCAACGGTTGATGCTACAGGTCTTGTTACGGGCGTCGCTGCCGGCGCTGCCGGTATTACTGCAACTGCCGAAGACGGCGGATTTAACGTAACCTGCATCGTGACGGTGCAGAACGAAGTGATTCACGCCACAGGCGTTACGCTCGACAAGCCGACGCTGAGCATCACTGCGGGTAGCACAGGACAACTGACTGCTTCTATCGCTCCTCCGAACGCAACGAACAAAAACCTCGTCTGGAGCAGCAGCGACAATAACGTTGCAACGGTTGATGCTACAGGTCTCGTTACGGGCGTCGCTGCCGGCGCTGCCGGTATTACTGCAACTGCCGAAGACGGCGGATTTAACGTAACCTGCATCGTAACGGTTCAGTCTGTGGACGAGACGATTCCTGCAACAGGAGTTACGCTCGACAAGCCGACGCTGACTGTCATAGTGGGCAGCACAGGACAACTGACCGCTTCCGTCGCTCCTCCGACCGCGACGAACAAAAACCTCGTCTGGAGCAGCAGCGACAATAATGTGGCAACGGTTGATGCTACAGGTCTTGTTACGGGCGTCGCTGCCGGCGCTGCCGGTATTACGGCAACTGCCGAAGACGGCGGATTTAACGTAACCTGCGTCGTAACAGTTCAGGCGGGGATAATTCCTGTTACCGGCATTATACTCAACAAAAGTACGTCCACCATATCGGTGAACGGCTACGTCGAGTTGATTGCCACGGTATCGCCTCCCGATGCTACGGATAAAACCGTAATCTGGAGCAGCAATGCTACCAATGTAGCCACGGTTGACGCCGCCGGTAAAGTTACGGGCGTCGCAGCCGGTATAGCGACTGTTACAGCAACCGCAGGCGGATTCGCCGAGAGTTGTGTAGTAACGGTTCAGAGCGCGGCAATCTCTGTCACGGGCGTTACGCTCGACAAATCGTTGCTCGCCCTGCAAGTCGGCGATATCGGAACGCTGACCGCAACGGTTGCACCATCAGAGGCTACGGACAAAAGCGTGTCGTGGACGAGCAGCGTCCCCGCCGTTGCAACGGTAGCTGACGGGCTCGTTACAGCCCTCGCCGCAGGTACGACGACTGTCACGGTAAAAACCGTCGATGGCAATTTCACACAAACCTGCACAGTAACGGTTACAGCGGGCGGCGTTACATCGACAGGCTGGTCGGCTCCTGCTGCCAGCAGTTACGAATATTCGATGACGTATGTAGCGCAGGTAGCGTTTGGCGGCGAGTTATCCACCGACACGAATGTTGAAATAGCAGCATTTGTAGGCTCGGAAACAGCGCCACGCGGTCATGCAAAACTGATTTACGAATCGAAACTGGGCGTGTCTCTTGTCTATCTGACGATATTCAGCAACACCTCCGGCGGCGAGACAGTTACTCTGAAGGCTTACAACCCGTCTCAACAGAGTATCTACAACAATTGCAAGACGTTCACCTTCCAGAGCGACACAAGCCTCGGTTCTACCTCCGAAATACTGAATTGTTTCCCATAAATAAGAGTAATAAAGTATAAAATGTAAAAAGCTCTTCCGCATCATGCGGAAGAGCTTTTTTTTGGTCCGCGAATTACGCGAATTAACGCGAATTTTATGAAAAGAAAAAAGTAATTAGCGTTAATTCGCGTAATTCGCGGACCAAAAGATTCCGCGGACAAAATGGAGCGTTAATTCGCGGACCAGATTATTCGGGCGTCGGCGTTTCCGTAATTGATTATTTTCCTGTTTTCGATGTATTTAATCAGGATGTCGGCGGTGTTTACATTCATCGCAATTCCTTCGTCTTCGTGGGCGAATTTGTATGTCGAATAGATGTAACTGTTCATTCCTACCGCATATTTTTTGGATTTATCCAGAGCTGCGCCGTTTTTATCCAGAATTTTAACGGATTTTTTCTTCCCTTGCGACGTTATCGTACAATTGATTCCCGAAACAAGAATTGTCTGGTTTTTGAGTATAAACTTTTCGATTTCATCATAACTCATCATAAGTTTAACCACATCGTTTCCAAACGGATCTAAAGCATATACGGTATTTAAAGTGACGTCGCCTTTCGGGATACTGTTTATCCGTATGCCGCCGGAATTGAGAAAAGCAATATCCAAGTCCAGCATTTCGGTCAAAGCGTCTGTCATTAGTGCGCCGAGCTTCTTTTTACCCGATATTTTGGACGCCGCCTGACCGATGACCCTGTTTCCTTTGTCGGCAGCCTTGTACGAATCTATGAGTTGTTTGATTTCGGGGTCTTCGTCCTCAAGTTTATTTAAGTCGATCAATTTATTGGTTTTGCTGACGATTTTTCCCTTTTTCACTGATATTCTGGTTTCCCCGACATACGCCAAATTCGAGGAAGCCTGCGTTATCAAAACTCCGTTTTCGAGCATCCCGTTATTGATTTTCGTATGCGAATGACCGCCAAGTATCACATCTACTTCGGGATACTTTTTTGCAATATTAACGTCGGGTTCTATTCCAATATGCGACAACAGAATAAACACGTTGCTGTTAGCAAGAAAAGAATATTCGCCTGTGGTTTTTGCCGGCGACATAAATTTCAAATCCTTCACATTGTTGGGATGCGTCGAAGGTATTCCTCTCGAACCGACTTCAATCAATCCCAACACCGACATTGTCACGCCGTTGACGTTAAATATCCTGTAAGGCTCGACAGGTTTAAGCGTCGAATTTTCATTCCATTTAATATTCGCACAGATAAACTGAAATTCAGCCTGTTCGATTCTTTCGTTCAACACTTCCTGTCCATAATCAAATTCATGATTACCAATGGAACTCAGGATGTAACCGGTTTTATTCATTATATCGACGATAGGATATCCTTTTTCGGGATACTGGTCAACCAAAGGATTTCCCGAAAACAAATCGCCATCGCTGAACAGGAAAGTATTTGGGTTTTCGGATTTCAATTTTTTGTAATATGCCGACAGTTTGGCAAAATTGTCTATTTGTCCGTGCATATCGTTTGTACACAGGATAATTATTTCCGCATCTTTGTTGCATCCCGCAAAAAACAGTGCAAGAACTAATATCTTTATAAACCTGAATCTTATCATAATGAATTTTTTATTTCTAATTTATTAATAAATAACACGTTTCCTTCCTGTAAAGCGCCGTCAATGCCGGTTTGGTTGCCATATTTGTCCAGGATTTCGTACAGCGATATTTCGCGCAATATCTTTTTATCGAAACTTAATACGGCGTCTTTCACTTTAGCGCCTTCAAACAGTATAATTTCCTTATTATTAACAAACACTTTCATTCAGAAAACCATCATAAAACCGGCGCAAAGTTACAATTTTTTTGTGTATTCCTGCATTCCCGATTAATTACTGTATCTTTGCGGCTGAAAATGAAAAGAGAATGTTTGATTTGGAAAAATTATCGGAAAAAGCGTTAGCGCTCGAATATCTTGATTTGAATGAACTTATGTTGCTGTATGATAAAATGCCGCTCCCGTATCTGATGTACATCGCCGACAGTATCAGGCGACAAAAACACAGGGGCGACAAGGTCAGCTGGCAAATCGACAGAAACGTGAATATCACTAATGTATGCGTTGCCGGATGCAGTTTTTGCAATTTTTCGTGCCGGCTCGGAGAATCGGACAAAAGTTATACTGCAACCATCGCCGAATATTCGGAAAAGATTGAAGAACTGTTTCGTAAAGGAGGAAATCAGTTGTTGTTACAGGGCGGGCTGCATCCGAAATACGGTCTGGAATTTTACTGTTCGCTGTTCAGGGAACTGAAATCGAAATATCCCGTGTTGAAACTTCATGCTTTGGGACCTCCTGAAATTGCGCATATTGCACGTTTGGAGAAACAAAGTTACCGGTTTGTTCTGGAAAAGTTAATCGAATCGGGATTGGACAGTTTGCCCGGAGCCGGAGCCGAAATTTTAAGCGACAGGGTCAGGAAAAAACTCTCTCCGGGGAAACCCGACGTCAAAGCGTGGTTAGACGTTATGCACGAGGCTCATGCCTTGAATTTGCCGACTTCGGCGACTATGATGTTCGGACATATCGAAACAACCGCCGAAAGGATAGAACATCTGCTGATGATCAGGGATTTGCACGACCGGCGACCGGCGGGAACGTATGGCTTTCTTGCGTTTATCTGCTGGCCCGTGCAGTCGCTTGGTACGCGCATGGCGCAACAGTATGTCATCGAACCTGTGTCGTCGTCGGAATATGTCAGGATGATCGCTATTAGCCGGATAGCGCTGGTCAATATCAACAATATACAAGCGTCGTGGCTGACTGTCGGCAAAGATACGGCGCAGATGTGTTTACATTCGGGCGCCAACGACTTCGGCTCAATCATGATAGAAGAAAATGTGGTGTCGTCGGCAGGAGCGTCCAACAGATTCGACGCCACCGGAATACAAAACGCTATTCGTGAAGCCGGTTTTGAACCATGGCTGAGAAATCAGAAGTACGAAGCATATTTTGAATAATAGACTTAATATCTTCCCATTGTACAGGAATAACCATTTCCGGCATAGGCATTATTTCGGCATCAACAAAATAGCATAAACTTCTTATAACATTAAATATTGATCCGCGAGTATATTTCTTTATATAAAAATCCAACATTTGAATTATTGTAAAATGTTGCAACAAAAAATATACGTCCACAAAGTCTTTTCTTGTTCCTCTGTTTGTAACTGCTTCCAATTTCATAGCGGCGATATCTTTTAAATCAGCCATTCTGATTCCGTCACTTTCAATGGGAGATTCTAACCAGTCATAGGGATAGTTGACTATATCTACTTTCACATTATTTACTCTGAATACATGGATATTAGGCGTATCCCATTCCGAAAAAGCATCTAATCCTGCATCAATTAAATTTTTAAGGATAATTGTACCATCCATCTTGATTGACCCGAAGAAGTCCAAATCAATAGAACGTCTATGACCCAACTGTAGAGCAAGAGCAGTACCGCCGACCAATCGTAAATCGCTTAATGCGGGTACCTGCTGTAATTGTTTTAAAAGTACCAGTGTAGATTCTTGGACTGTAGAAGAGTGTAACATCTGAATTGAGTTTCGGGTGTATTTGTAACAGTTGCTATAAAAGCCAAAGATTTACGTTCCATGCTTCGCAAACCGAGCGCAACCGTTTTGATTCTTTCCATCCCATAATAATCACGTATCAACCTCCAATCGTCCCAAGAGCCATAATCAAGCACACGTCCAACGATATATGCAGCATGCTGTTCCATATCAAGTTCCGACAGGTTTGCGTCCCAAAAGAGATTTATTGAAAAAGATAATTTACTGTCTATCATGTTTCTTATTTTTAAAATGCAAAAGTAATCAAAAAAAATTAATTCACTGCATAAATAGTCAAAACCTCGGATACCCGTTATTAAACCATTTCTATTTAAAAGTATCATAGTACGGTTAAAAACATATTTACAGATATATATTTATATATGTATAAAAGAAAGATTTACGGTTTAATATCGTTTTTATTTTGTGTAACGCTGAATGTCAATGCCCAGATTTTGAAAGGTAAAGTTACAGATAATGAGGGCAATTCTATATCGGGAGCGGTAGTGTTCATACGGGAGGCGTCGCAGGGAATAGCAACCGACAGCAGAGGCGCATTTCAAATCAATCTGAAAAATGGAAGTTATACTATCGAATTCAGTTCGTTGGGTTACGAGAAAAAGTCGGTTAAGATGGTTATCGACAAGCCATTAGATTCTATAACTGTTTCGTTGAACGAGACGGTGTATGAACTTTCGGAAGTTGTGATTTCGGCTCGTCACGAAGACCCGGCTTATTTCATTATGCGTAAAGCGATTGCTATGGCTCCGTACTATCTGCATCAGGTAAAAAGTTACGAATCGGAAATATATCTGAAAGGCAGCATGAAACTCAACAAAATGGCGAAATGGATAGAATCGCGTGTCGATGAGATGAAAGTGATAAAAGGCTCGCTCTTCCTGATGGAATCGCATAACGAAGTAATATTCACATCTCCCGATAAATACGAGCAAAAAGTGATTGCCGCAACTTCGAGTTTTCCGAAAGACATGACCGACGAAGATTCGCCGATGCAACTTGCAAGAGCCAACATTTACGCTCCAACCGTACGGGGATGGATTTCGCCGCTGTCGCCGAGCGCGTTTACCTGTTACAGATTTAAGCTCGAAGGCAAAACGACAGAAGACGAGCATGTAATCAACAAGATACGTGTCGAACCGAAAAAGCAAAGTCCGCTGTTGCTGAGCGGCTGGCTGTATATTGTCAATGACAGCTGGAATGTGCAGAATATGGAAATGACGGCGTCCATGTTTGGCATACACGAGCGGTTTACAGTCAATTACAGCGAAGTCAAGCCTTCGGTTTTTCTTCCGGTTGCCTACAACATCTACGACAGCATCGCCGTAGGACTTATTGGATTGAACGCTGAAGTAAAATACTATTCTTCTGTCAAATACCGGAACGTCGAAGTAAACGAAACGTCTGTAACCGTTTTGCCGGACGAAAATATCGCCGTTAACACAAACGACAGCTTGCCCGAAAAACCGAAAACAAAGAAACAGCAGGAACTCGAAACATTGCTGTCGAAAGAAAACCTCTCGAACAAAGACGCTTATAAAATCGCCGGACTGATGCGCGAAACTACCGAACCGGAAGAAAGTAAAAAGAAACGCGAATCGCTCGAAATATCTTCACGCAAAGATAATGTGCATATTACGGTCGATTCCTTAGCCAAATCGCGTGATGCGGTTTACTGGTCGCAGATCCGCAATTTGCCTTTGCATAACGACGAAATCATCAGTTACGAAAAGAAAGACAGCATAGACGCCAAACTTCAAAAGATACATAAGGCGGATTCGAGCGACAGTTCAAAATCGTTGTTCGGGAAAGTCGTTATCGGTTCGCGTACGAAACTCGGCGAAAAGGGATGGTTACGATATGGCGGATTGTTGAAAACCGTTCCGGAATATAATTTTGTCGATGGAGTATGGCTTGGACATGGACTTTCTTTCGGCGTCGATTTTTCGAAAAACTACTCATTAAGTATCTCCCCTTCCGCTTATTACGTTACAGCGCGGAAAACCGTAAACTGGCATTTAGGCGGGATGTTCAGGTATGCGCCGATGAAGAACGGACAGATCACTATAGCCGCCGGAAATTCGACTTCCAATTTTAACCGGATTGGCGGCGGTTCACGTTTGGTAAACTCAATATTTTCGCTGGTTTACGCTCAAAATTCAATCAAATTCTTTCAACGGCAATATCTCACAGCCTCGCACAGAATTGATGCTGCAAACGGTTTTTTCGTAACGGTCAATGCCGAATACTCGAAACGCAACGCTTTGGAAAACAACATGTCCTACAACTTTTTCGGGAAAATGCCCTCGCCAAATCTTCCCGACGGACAACCGACTCCAATGCCCGACAATACTTTGACAGGAGTGGCTCTGCAATTAGAATATACGCCGCGTTATCGTTACCGGATAAAAGACGGACGCAAACGGTATGCTTCATCGAAATATCCCACATTTACATTCAATTACGAAAAAGGTATCGCTACGGATAACGACCGTTCGGCTTCGTTCGACAAGGCTGAGTTCGGAATACGGCAGGAAATATCGTTTAACGTGTTCAACAGAATTGAATATCTGGCAAATACCGGAACGTTCCTCTCATCAAAACGGGTGTATTTTCCCGATTTCAAACATTGCAACAGCAACGAACTGTTTTTTACGACTAACCCGCTACGTAACAGCTTCTGTATGGCAAACTACAGTTATTCAACCGATAAAAGCTGGTTTCAGATGCATCTGAATTATACTTCCTCGTTTCTGTTCATCAAAAATCTTCCGTTTCTGCAAAAATATCTGTTCGAGGAATCAATTTACGCCCGTACGCTCTTTATTCCGGGTACAAATTATTCGGAACTCGGCTATTCCGTCGGCTTGTTTAAATTCGTCGAAGCAGGTGTGTTTGTGGGATTTAAAGAGAGAAAATATAACGCCGTCGGCATAACATTCAGTTTGCCATTGAATTTTTGATTTTTGTCCACAGATTTTGTCCGCGAATTACGCGAATTAACGCTAATTTTAATTCGTGGCAAAAATAGCCACTAATGCACGAATAAATACAAATTGATTCGTGAAAATTCGTGCAATTAGTGGCAAAAAAATCGAAATCCAAAATAAACATGTATCTTTGCGGCATATTTTAAATAATAACAGTCATGGAAAAAAAGAAAGGAAAACGACTGCCTTATGGCAATACAAATTTCGAAAAACTTCGAACTGAAAATTTTGTGTATATCGATAAAACACGGTATATCGGACTGTTAGAAAACGAAAATAACGATAAACTGTTTTTTACCCGTCCGCGTAAGTTCGGGAAAAGTTTGTTTCTTTCGACGTTGTCTTACTATTACGACATCAATCAGGCGAATAAATTCGAACAACTGTTCGGCGACTTGTATATCGGTCAACATCCTACTCCCAAAAAAAACAGTTATTTGGTTCTTGAATTTGATTTTTCGGGATTGGATACTTCGAGCGAAGCAGACTTTAAAGTTTCTTTTTCACAGAAGGTGCAGGATGTTGTGTACATTTTTTTGGAGAATTACAGTCACCTTTTCCCGAAAGGTGATATATACTGTAAACAGATCGACGACCAAAAGCCGGGTGTTGCTTCTTTATGGAAAGCATTTAGCGCTGCAAAATCTATCGGTAAAAAAATCTACGTCGTCATTGACGAATACGACCATGTCGCCAACGATCTTATCGCTATGGGAACTTACAAAGGCGATGATATGTATCGCAATTTAATCTGGGCAAATGGCGTTATACGTGATTTTTACGAGACATTAAAAGAAGGTAGCAAAACAGTTATTGACCGTATTATTCTTACCGGAATTACACCTGTGATGCTCGACGACGTTACCAGCGGGTTCAATATCTCCAATAACATTTCGCTAAAAAAACAATACAACGAAATATTGGGGTTTACTGAGGAAGAGGTAAATATTCTGATGGAAGAAGTCGGCATTGAGCGGAATATGATTAATGTCAATATGGAATTTCTGTATAATGGCTATCGTTTTTATGCAGATGGCGAACACAAAGTGTATAATCCCTCAATGATGCTCTATCTGTTCGACCAGATACAAAGTGAAGGAAAGACTCAAAACATTATCGACGAAAATCTTAAAATGGATTATGGACGCGTGAAACGTTTGATTAGAAACAATCGTGAGCAATTGACAGAAATAGCGCAAAATAACAGTATCTTATCGGAATTGTCGCCTAAATTTTCTATCGACCATTTGCTTGATCCCGATAATTTTGCTTCGTTGCTGTTTTACTTGGGACTGCTAACTGTCGATAAAGTAGAGAGAGGTTTGATACGGTTGAAAATTCCAAACTATTCTATTCGTACTGTCTTTTGGGAATATGTTAAACTCTTAACTGCCGAGTGTAATCCGGACGTCCTGATAGATATGAAAGAACAGAGAACAGCGCTGATAGAACTTGCCTACAGTGGAAATCCTCATCTGTTTATCGAGTATGTCAGTAAAAATA
>JAISXV010000265.1 GCA_031270335.1 Prevotellaceae bacterium
AATATATTGATATTATTAATCTCACTAATAAAAATGAACATGATGTATCGATTTGATAATGTGAACATTCTCGTGCTTTTGTGCCAAATGGCGTTATCTAACGGAATGCAAGAGGAGAAACCAAAAACCGTTTTCTACCGAGCGACACATTCCTAACGGAATGCCAAACCGTTTCGTGAACAATCAGTATTGTTATAATGATGTAAGACAAAATCCCGATTAGATTTATAAAATTTTAGGATGAAGGGATGAAGAATAAACAAACTCTAACAGTCCGTCATTCTGAACTTGTTTCAGAATCCTCTATGCAAAGGAGATTGCGGGTCAAGCCCGCATGATCCCTCACCTCTGTACCTTATTTCCTGACTTCGACACTTTTCCGACGCATATTTTATAGCAATCTGTAGGACAACATATTATAAATTTTGCGTCACCGATTTGGGTGACGCATTGTCGAAATCAGGAAAGAACGCCGAGGCGTTCAAGTTGAATAAACTCGAACAAGCGTAGCGCAGTTCGGGGTAACGCAAACACGAACATCAACTCCGTAGGGAGTTGAACTGCTTATAGCAGTTCTAAAGAATCGGCGACGTAAAATTTTCATCGCATCATATTCAGTATTCCATTAACGAAAGTGAGAGGATGCGCCGGATTTCCGGGGACATAGAGGTCTATTGCATGACTTTCGACAAACGATCGGTCTATGGCTGCGCTTTCCGAAAACAGTCCTCCGCTTATGGCGTCCGTGCCTGCAAGGATGATTATTTTAGGAGATGGCGTCGCTTCGTAGCATATTTTCAGCGCTTCCGCCATATTTAGCGTTACAGGTCCGGTGATAACAATTCCGTCGCAGTGTCGCGGAGAAGCCTGAAATTCAATTCCGAACCGTCCCATATCGAAATTCACATTGCCGGCGGCGTTGAGTTCCATCTCGCAGGAATTATCTCCTCCGGCTGATATTTGCCTCAGTTTCAAGGCGCGACCGAAGATTTTCCGGATTTCGTCCCTGACAAGATTGTGTCGAAAAGATATGGGATTTTTGTCGCCTGCTTTGACAACCAAATCGTCCCTGTTGTTGGCAGCGATTTTATAATCGTTGGTAAATTTCACCAAATCTGGTCGTCGAAATTGACATTCTTTGCAAAAAAGACATTTTCCCATGTCTAACGCAGGCTCCGGATAGTGGCTGATTGCTCCGGCGGGACAAATATTTTCCAGTTCCAGCGCATCGGCGACCGTCATATTTCCGGATATTTCGGGACGACCCCTAAAAGTCTCGGGCAATTTCACATCTGCAAGATTACGAATGTATTGCGACCCGTGCGATTTCAGTATTTGCAGTTCTCTTGGAAGTATCATTAACCGTTTTTTGGGGGCAAAGTTAGATATAAATTTGAATACCTTCGAATAATTTATTTTGTATGTAAAGTAAATGTATTACCTTTGCACCCGATTTGGTACCATGGCCGAGAGGTTAGGCAGCGGTCTGCAAAACCGCGTACAGCAGTTCGAATCTGCTTGGTACCTCTGCAGTTTTTCTTATGTTATGGACAGTTTTTGCAAATATAGTTGGAATGATTTTCAAAGAGATAAGGCATTTGTCAGGGGTGATATTACTCAGGCAGGCTGTGATATTATTTGCAAAGAAATACGCAAAGTGAGAGAGAAACATAATGAAGTTTTTACTGTGGTAAACGCTGTTAATGAGTGTTTTAGCATGAAGAGAGAGAGAGAGAGAGAGAGAGAGAGAGAGAGAGAGAGAGTAATCAAGTAGTTACGAGGATTTGCTCTTGTAAATCATCTATCCATACAGATGATACCCACTGTTTTCTCAACAAAAGGCAGTTTTCGTCCACGAATTACACGAATTTTCACGAATCGGAATGCAGTAATAGCGGCAAAAAAAGATCCCACAAAAGCACAAAGCTCGCAAAGTTTTTTTGTGGTCTTCGCAGTTTTGTAGTAAAATCACTATTCTATACGAAAAAATCGCTCTGCACCGCGAAAAAATCACCCTGCACCGCGAAAAAATCGCTCTGCACCGCGAAAAAATCACTCTGCACCGCGAAAAAATCGCTCTGCACCACGAAAAAATCACTCTGCACCGCGAAAAAATTATTAATTCTTTAAATATTACAAAAAAATGAATGGAAAAATTATCGCAACAAAGTTGCACAAAATCGAAAATTGTATTCTTGGGGCACAAAACAATCCCGAAATACAGGAAAAACTCAGCGCTTTCGGATATACGCCCGAACGTATCGGCGAAGGAAAAACGCTGTTAAACAAAGTGAACAGCTTGATGACAGCACAAGTCGAAGAGTACAGCGACCAGTTTATCGCTACCGACAAGGTGGGAAAACTCTGGAAAACGGCGTATTCAAATTACATGATTATTGTGAAACTGCTTCGTGTGATTTTCGTTGGGCAGCCGGAAATGTTAAAGCGTTTCAATGCCACAGGACGACGAAACAGAAGTCTTTCGGGATGGCTACGCGACGCACGGATACTGTACGAAAATCTGTTGAACAGCCCGGATGCGCTCACTGTTATTGCTCAATTCGGATATTCAGCCGAAAAACTCAACGACGAACTGCAAGCAGTGAACGAGGTCGAAAACCTCCACAGTAAACGTCTAAGCGAAAAAGGCGAAGCTCAACAATCAACTATCGAACGCGACAAGGCTTTCGACGAATTATGTCAATGGTTCAGCAAATTCAGGGCAATTGCACGTATCGCTATATACGATAAACCGCAACTGCTCGAAGCGTTGGGGATAGTCAAGAGTTAATTAATTATAATTAATACAATGAAAAACATTAATTTTTCCCGGTTGTTAATACTTCTGCTGACAGGCATAAGTATTACAGCGCCTGTCTCCGCTCAATTTTCAGGAGGAGGCTCAGGTACAGAACAAGACCCGTACAAAATTGTTATGGCTGCAGATTTGAATCATGTGCGGTACTATTTAGGCGATAGTCATATCAACAAATATTTCCGCATGATGAACGATATTGACCTTACAACTTTTCTGGAAGGCAATATCGAAGGCTGGCTACCGATTGGAGATGGTAGTGACAGGTTTACCGGACATTTCGATGGCGGAGGATATGAAGTAAAAGGACTAAGAATAAACCGAGATATGCAATATACAGGCTTATTTGGATACAACAAAGGTAACATAGACAATTTGGGAGTTAGCGGAGATACTGTTTCCGGAACTTCTTCTTCTTCTTCTTATTCCGGTGGTTTGGCTGGCGGTAATAGTGGTTCTATAACAAATTGTTATGCCACAGTAGATGTTTCTTCTTCTTCTTATTCTTCTTCTTCTTTTTCTGGTGGTTTGATAGGCAGTAGTAGTGGTTCCATAACAAATTGTTATGCCACAGGAGAAGTTTCTTCTTCTTCTTCTTCTTCTTATTATTCTTATTCTTATTCTGGTGGTTTGATAGGCAGTAGTAGTAGTAGTGGTTCCATAACAAATTGTTATGCCACAGGAAAAGTTTCTTCTTCTGCTTCTGCTTCTGCTTCTTCTTATTCTTCATATTCTGGTGGTTTGATAGGCAGTAGTAGTGGTTCCATAACAAATTGTTATGCCACAGGAGAAGTTTCTTCTTCTTCTTCTTCTTCTTCTTCTTCTTCTTCTGGTTATCGTTCTTATCATTATTCTGGTGGTTTGATAGGATCTTTATCCTCTGGCAGCGTAAAGAATTGTTATTCCACGGGAAATTCTTCTTCTTCTTCTTCTTCTTATCCCGCTTGTTGCGGAGGTTTGGTAGGATATTTATCCTCTGGCAGCGTAGTAAATTGCTATTCTACGGGAATGCCTGCCGCCGTTAGCGGTAACTCTACGCGCATAGGCGCGGTGATAGGTTACAATTCTGCAGGTGCAAATGCAATTTCCCATTGCTTTTACAATATGGATGTTGTCGGAACTTTAGCGTCTGTAGGTACAGGTGACGGCGCTGCTAATGCTATAGGATTATCCACTGCCGGCATGAAAATGCGAAGCGCTTTTACGGACTGGGATTTTAATACAGCCTGGGGTATAGATGAAGGCGTCACTTATCCGTATTTACGCTCCGACACTGCATACGTAATACTGGATAATATTACTGTAAGCTCCGAAACACTGTATCCCGCATTTGATTCCGAAATAACTGATTATAAAATTTATATTCCGAGTGGTACCGGCAACATTACAATTTCGGCTACTACTTCCAACCCTGCTGTTACCATTTCCGGCACGGGAACAAAAACCTTAAACGATGGCGCTAATTTTTTTCCGGTAACGGCAATTGATGACAAAGGCGGCTTCAACACCTATACAATAACAGTATATCATCGCTATAATATACCGTTTGTAGAAGATTTTGAAACCAGTTTCGAATGGAATTTTGCAAACGGAAGCGAGACAAATAAATGGATGGAAGGGACGTCCGCTTCTGACGATGACAGTAAATCCGTCTATATTTCCAACAACAAAAGAGACTATTTATACACTCTCACTTTGTCTTCCACAGTACATTATTACAAAGATATTTATTTCCCTCTTTCCGGCGAAAACTATGTACTGAATTTCGACTGGAAAGGAAACGGAGAACCCGGTAAGGACGATTTAAAGGTATATCTGATAGACTCCAACATTACTCCGGTAGCCGGAACAGTTTTAACTGCTACAGAGTTGGGAACATATAGCGGCTCCGACACCTGGCAGCATGAAACGATCAATCTGGAAAATTCCACTTATTCGGGAACAAGCAAACGCCTTGTGTTCAGTTGGCGAAACGATAACACCGGAGGTATGCAACCGCCTGCTGCCATAGACAATGTGTCAATATCTCCATTATACTCGCTTCTTTTCAATGCTAATGGCGGTACGGTAAACACAAACAGTCAATCCGTAGCATACGGACTAAAGGTAGGACCTTTGCCTGTGCCGTCACATGCGGGTCGTATCTTTACCGGATGGAATACCGCCCTTGACGGAAGCGGAACAGCATACGCCGATACCACCATATACAGCGTCGTCGGCAATACATCTCTGTATGCTCAATGGGCAAGCTCCGACGCCACATTAAGCAATCTTACGGTCAATTCAGGAACTTTATCGCCTGCTTTTAATTCAGCTACAACATCCTATACGGTAAATGTAACAACAAACCAAATTACCCTTACGGCGACAAAGAATCACTCGAAAGCCTCAGTCTCCGGCGACGGCATAAAAACACTAGATACCGGCGATAATATTTTCGATATTGTTGTTACTGCCGAAGACGGCGTAACAACCGGAACATATACAATAACAGTGCATCGCAACAGTTCCGACGCTACATTAAGCAACATTACACTCAGTACGGGAACACTCTCGCCTGCCTTTAACAACTATACGACATCTTATACGGTACATGCGCTCTACGATATTACAAACATCACAATAACCTGTGTTGCGAATCACCCGGCGGCAACGATCAGCGGCGACGGAACAAAAGCTTTGAATATTGGCGATAACAATTTCGATATTGTTGTTACAGCCGAAGATGGAACAACCGTTAAAACGTATAATATAACCGTCGCTCGCGACGATCATGTTTTAGGTGTCGAAGCAAATCTTTTCAGTCTCACAGTAAACGGGAAAATCTTATCCGCAAACGACCATAACTATATAGCGGCAGGCTGTGGAGAAGATTATGTCCGGATAGAGAGTTTGGAAGTTTCGGAATATGCAAGCGTAACTATAAACGGTATTCCATACGAGGGCGACGCTTGGGTTTCACCACTTACGGGAGACGTAATAAATGTAGATATCCGGGTAACAGCCGAAACGGGCGGCGCATATAATTATTACACTCTTATAATTACTGTGCCGATTAACGAAAGTCGTCTGTACTTTCAGCGCTGGTATAATGTCCTTGCCATCAACCGCAATTATAACTCTAATGGAAATATAAATGTGACGGACGTTCGCTGGTTCAACAGTGAAGGCGTATATCTGGGTAACAGCGACTATATCCGGATACAGGACGCTCCGGAGAACTATTACGCTGAGATTGAGACATACACAGTATGGCGCAGGGTGTGCGTACCTGCCGGTAGCCGCTCGACAGATAAAGTTATAGCATACCCGAATCCTGTTTCCCGCGGCGAAAGTCTGACAGTGCAACTTCCCGAACCGTTCGTTGGTGGCACAGCGCAGATCTACGACGTCAGCGGTTCGCTAATGAAGTCGAAAATACCTTTGCCTCTTGCAGGCAACAGTATCAGTGTTTCGGATCTAAGTTCGGGCATATACCTGCTTCATGTTACCGACAAAAACGGCAACAGCGAAGTCGTCAAACTGATAATTAATTAACAATTATGAATGAATTATTGAATATTAAAAGAATGAAACAGATATTAATAATAATTGCATGTTTGATGATTGTAAACATGTCTGAAGGTCAGGAACGCAACAAGTATTTTTCGCTCCGCGAATCGGCGATTCACGAGTTTTCAGTTTACGGTATGGGCGGACTGTCAAGTTTGAACTATACTCTCTCATCCGGAGGGAGTCAAAGTAATGGCTTCGGCGGTAGCGGCGGTATTGGTTACACTTTCAATATCAGCGATAGTTGGGGTGTGACGACAGGCGCAGAAATCGGCATTTTCGGGAGTAAAATTGCTTACGGCAGTCTAAATGACAGCTACGAAGGATATGCGGACGATTATTTCAGTCTCACATATTCGATGAACAATTACGAAGAGCAACATAAGGTAACGCTGTTTTCCGTTCCCCTCATGGCACAGTTCAAGAGACCTTTGGGCGGGGGATTCACACATTTTTATTTCGCAGGCGGGTTCAAAATAGGTTTACCTGTAACCGCCAAAGCGACAATCGCTCCGAGAACAATCAGCGCTTCGGGCTATTTCCATTACGAAGAGGTAGAATATGTGGATCTGGACGAATATGGTCTTGCAAACAATCTGCAACTCCCCAAAACGACAGCAGATGTTGACCTGAGTTTTTCGGCGGCAGCAATTGTTGAAACAGGCGTCCGGTTTTCGTTGAGGGACAATATCGCTCTCTACGCCGGCGCTTTCCTCGATTACGGACTGAACAGTATCAGTTCAATCAACGACCAACCGTTAGTAAGCTACTACCAGACCTATACGTCTTCGACGTTTGGACACAACAGCATACTGAGTACTCACCATGCGGATGCAAGCATTTTCAGCGCCGGACTGAAAATACGGCTGTCATTCGGGAAATGAGATATATACAATACGCAAAATGTATGATAAGAGAATTGAAATATAATAAAAACAGTTAAATAAATTATTATTATGAAAAAAGTATTTTTTATTTGGGTAATGGCAGGAGTGATGGCTTTGACTCCGGCTATAGTAAATGCCCAGTCGCAGAAAGAAATCAACAAAGAACGAAAGGAATTGTTGAAACAGAGTAAAGCCAAGTTGAACAAAAGAGCGAGCAAGGCAGCCCGCAAGGAAGCAAGGAAACTTGTCAAACAAGGCTGGATGGTTACTCCCGGCGCCTTGCCTGTAGCCAAGCAGATAGACAAGTCCTATCTGATGCAGTACGAGTATGACGACACCGGCTATCCCACGTACATTATGGGCGAGGCTATGTCGATCGGCGAGAATTATGACGCCGCCAAGATACAGGCGCTCGAACTGGCGAAACAAAATCTTGCCGGACAGATTCAAACCGAAGTAACCGCCCTGATCGAAAACACCGTTGCCAACAAGCAACTTGCCGCCGAACAGGCTGCTTCGATTTCACAAAGCGTACTCGCAAGCAAGAATTTGATTTCGCAAAATCTCGGCAGAGTGATTCCGGTTGTTGAGGCATATCGGACGAAAAGCAACAAAAACAAGGAGGTTTTGGTACGCATTGCCTACAACTCCAAAATGGCGCTGGAAGCCGCCAAAAGCGCTATCCGTCAGGATTTGGAGAAAAAAGGCGAAGATCTGCACGAACAATTAGACAAAGTGTTGGGATTTTAGACTTTAGATTTACGATTTTAGATTTACGATTTTAGATTGTTGCTTACGCACGAAGGTAATCTACGATTATTAGATTTATGATTAACGATTATTAGATTTACGATTTTAGATTTACGATTTTAGATTGTTGCTTACGCACGAAGGTCGTTCATACTTCATCGTTCATCGTTCATACTTCATACTTCATCGTTTCTTGCGCCCGAAGGAAATCTACAATCAAAAATCTACAATCAAAAATATTAATTTATGTTGATTTTGATATTATTGGTATGGGTTATATTCCCCGCCGTGACGTTTGCCCAGAAAACGGTGACCGTTTGCGGGGAATACACATATATTGTGCCGGAAAACGTCACTCAGGAACAGGCAAAACAAACGGCTATCGGACGTGCGAAAATAGAGGCTTTGACGGAAAAGTTCAATCAGACCCTATCTCAACAAAACGCAACTATAGCCGAAAACAGCGAGGAAAAGTCGAGCGTTAAATTTATTGCCATAAGCGGCAGCGAGGTTAGGGGCGAATGGATTGAAGATACAAAACCGCCGGAGATTAAAATCTTCTACGAAGAGGGTATGCTGGTGGTTAAGGCTTCGGTATGCGGCAAAGCCCGTGAAATCAAAGGCGCCGGAATCGATTTTACGGCGCAAATCCTGCGTAACGGCACGGAAAGCAGGTTCGCAAGCGACAATTTCAGGCATGGCGACGATTTTTATCTGCTCTTCAAAACTCCCGTCAGCGGTTATCTTGCCGTCTATCTGATGGACGACCGGCAAAACGTGTTCTGTCTGTTGCCGTATCGCAGCGACGCTTCGGGAAAAACGCAGGTGAAAGCAGGAAAAGAATATGTATTTTTCTCTGCCAAACACGCCGATAACGAGAGCAGGGCTTTCGTGGACGAATATACGCTGACCAGTGAAAAGTCGTCGGAACAGAATTTTCTTTACCTCATCTTTTCGCCCAACGCATTTACAAAAGCAAACGACAGCCAGGTGGACAGCGAACTTGTACTGCCGAGAGAACTGCCGTTTGAAGATTTCCAAAAATGGCTGGCGAAAAACAAAACTAAAGACAAGGATATGAAAGTGGAAACAAAAAGTTTAATGATTAAAAAATAAAATGTTATAAGTTATGAAAAAGATGTTATTTTTAGCGTTGTTCGCATTAGTTGCGACAACAGGCATTGCACAGAAAGACAAAACCATTATAGCTGAATTGAAAAAAAAGTATGACTATGTTTTGTATTCAAAAGATCATGGCGGTTGGTATGGTATAGTATCAAACGAAAAAGCTGGCGCCTGCGATCTGCAGGGCAACGAAATTATTCCATGCAAATATGATAAGTTACTTAAACATGACAAATATTTTGTATTTAAGTTAAATGACAAATGGGGCGCTGCTGACCTGCAGGGCAACGAAATTATTCCTCCTGTACATAAACAGTCTGCATCATTGATGAAAACAGTCAATCAATTGATAACAGACGAAATCGCTCAGGAAAAGCAATTGGCGGAAGAAAAGCTATTGGCAGAAGAAAAACGATTGGCAGAAGAAAAGCAATTGGCAGAAGAAAAGCGATTGGCAGAAGAAAAAGCCGCATACAAAAAAACGTTTGAAGATTATATCAGAAATTATGTTCAAAATGCAATCAATACCTGGCAAAAGAAGGGCGAATTTGAGAAAACCTCCGACTGGCAGGATCGTGTAAATGAAACCACCCGCAAAGTCAAAGCCGCCGAATTGCTCAAAGCCGCCGAACAGGCATTTATTGCGGAACATTCAAGTAATTTATCTCTTGGCAATATGACGCTTGGCGAATACGACGCAGACAATGAAGTGTATTTGATACAAAACGACAAATACGGCGACCTTCTTGTACCGGTGCCTGTTGCAGAAGCTAAATTGTTCAAAACGCAATGGAAGAATATTCGCAAAACGCCGCAATATTTTATCGAAAATGCCGATATAGCGCTGGCAAGCATGAGTTTTGCAGTATCCGACGGAAAATCATACACCTACAGCAATCAGGCGTCTCTTAACTATACGAGAGTCAATATTGACTACAATTTCGATCCGATAGACATAAGTATTGCATCGGCGCCGAGCGCTCCCAAAAGCAATCAAAAAATAAGCGAAGTGCAAATACAAGCCGGCACAAAAGCGGATGTAGATATGAACATACCGACAAGCAGTGCAAATAACGATAAAACCTTTGCCGTTATCATAGCCAACGAAGATTATCACGAAAAGGAAATATCGAATGTGGAATTTGCAGCCACCGACGGAGAAATGTTCAAGGAATACTGTACAAAAACTTTGGGCATACCGGCGACCAATGTTCACTATAAGGTAAATGCTACGCTGAATCATATTCGTTCCGAAATCAACTGGCTGACTCAGGTAGCAAAATCATACAAAGGCGAAGCAAACTTTATTTTTTACTATGCCGGACACGGTATTCCCGACGAAGCATCCAAAACGGCATATCTTTTGCCTGTCGATGGTTACGGTTCGGATGTAAAGAGTGGTTACAGTCTTGACGACTTATATGCGAAACTCGGCGACATGCCTGCTCAGTCGGTTATTGTTTTTCTGGACGCCTGTTTCAGCGGTCCCGGTCGTGACGGTTCGATGCTGGCTTCGGCACGCGGCGTTGCCACTAAAACAAAGTCAAGCACGCCGACCGGCAATATGGTTGTTTTTTCCGCCGCTTCGGGCGACGAAACAGCTTATCCCTACAAGGAAAAAGGACATGGTTTGTTTACTTATTATCTGTTGAAAAAATTGCAGGAAAGCAAAGGCGATGTTACACTCGGAGAATTGAGCAGTTACATTTCGACCAATGTATCGCGACAATCAATTGTGGTCAACAGTAAAAGCCAAACGCCCACAGTGGTGTCAGCGCCGTCGCTGACAAGTAAATGGCAGAATATGAAATTACGAATTACGAGGGATTGACGATTTTAGATTATTTATTACCTTTGCATTTCAATACAGATTTGCAGTATGAAAGGTAACATAGTGATAAAGAACAAACGAGCGGAGTTTGATTACGAATTTCTCGAAAGATATACGGCGGGAATAGTGTTGTTTGGTACGGAAATAAAGTCGATACGGGCGGGAAAAGCCAGCCTTGTCGATTCGTACTGTTATTTTGTTGGAGAAGAATTATACATCCGCGGACTGCATATTTCGGAATACTGGTGGGGAAATCTCAACAATCACGACCCGAAACGTGAACGTAAGCTGCTCTTGACTCGCAAAGAGCTGAACAAACTGCATAAGAAAATCAAAGAGAAAGGATTAACCATCATCGCTTCGAAACTCTACATCGCCGAAAACGGTTACGCAAAGTTGCTTATCGGACTTGCGCGAGGCAAAAAATCGTACGATAAACGGGAATCAATCAAGGAAAAAGACATTAAACGCGACCTTAAACGGGCAGAACGAAATTTCAACGGATGAAAAAAAAATTATTTCTTAAACACGGACGGGAAGAATCGATAAGACGATTCCACCCCTGGATTTTTTCGGGAGCTGTAAAAAGCATCGATTCCGGCGTAAACGAAGGAGATATTGTAGCCGTATATTCGTCGGAAGGCGAGTTTTTATGCAGCGGACATTATGAACCCGGTTCTATCGCCGTCAGGATACTGACATTTGCAGATGAGAACATTGACGAGCAGTTCTTTAAAAACAGGATATCCGAGGCATACCGTCTGCGTCAAAAAAACTCATCACTCATCACTCATCACTCATCATTAAATAACGTTTACAGGTTAGTGCATGGCGAAGGCGATTTATTGTCAGGGTTAGTCGTTGATATATACGACGATATGGCTGTTATGCAGGCTCATTCCATTGGGATGGGCAGGTCGTGGAAAACGATTGCGAAAGCGTTAATGGAAGTCTGTGAAAACATTAAGTACGTATATAATAAGAGTTCGTCAACCTTGCCGAAAGGAAAATACACCGCCGACGACGGATGGCTGTCGGACAAAAAAGAACTTCCTGCGACTGTTTACGAATACGGTAATCGTTTCGAAATCAATCCTGAAGAAGGACAGAAAACCGGCTTTTACATCGACCAGCGTGAAAACCGGCTACTGTTACAGAAATATTCGCAGGACGCTTCGGTCTTGAATCTGTTCAGTTACACGGGCGCTTTTTCGGTGTACGCCTTGAGGGGCGGAGCGG
Source organism: Prevotellaceae bacterium (assembly GCA_031270335.1). Taxonomy (GTDB): domain Bacteria; phylum Bacteroidota; class Bacteroidia; order Bacteroidales; family UBA932; genus JAIRLF01. The sequence goes on from JAISXV010000265.1 coordinate 12,200, forward strand.
CAAAAGTCGATTCAGTGGACAGTTCGGCTAAGGCTATTGCGTTGGCAAACAGAAATGTCGAACTGAATTTCGGCGCTGCAAATCACAATGGAATAGTAGCCGATGTGGCTGATTATCTTAAAAACACAGACGAAAAATACGAGCTGATAATACTGGATCCTCCGGCTTTCGCGAAACATCAACATGCTGTCAAAAACGCTCTGCAAGCATACAAAAGATTAAACGCCAAAGCAATGGAACGGCTTGCCGCCGGTGGAATACTGTTTACTTTCAGCTGTTCGCAAGCCATTAACAAACAGCAGTTTTTGCAGGCTGTCTTTTCTGCCGCCACAATCGCCGGACGTCAGGCAAGCATTTTGCACTGTTTGAATCAACCCGCTGACCATCCGGTCAATATATATCATCCCGAAGGGGATTATCTGAAAGGATTAGTAATTTATGTCAAATAATAATAAGTTAAAAATATGGAATTTAGAATAGAAAAAGACACGATGGGGGAAGTAAAAGTTCCTGCAAATGTGTATTGGGGCGCTCAAACCCAAAGAAGTATCGAAAATTTTAAGATTGCACGGGATATCAACCGGATGCCGAAAGAGATAATCGAAGGTTTTGCCTATCTCAAAAAGGCAGCAGCGCTGACAAATCTCGAACTTGGAGCGATTTCACAGGAAAAAGCGGAACTGATTGCGCAGGTCTGCGACGAGATTTTAGACCACAAGTTAGACGATCAGTTTCCGTTGGTAGTTTGGCAAACAGGTTCTGGTACTCAGAGCAATATGAACTGTAACGAGGTCGTTGCATATCGCGGACACGTCATCAAGGGCGGACAGTTAACCGACAAGACGAAATTTCTGCATCCCAACGACGACGTAAACAAATCGCAATCGTCAAACGACACATTTCCAACGGCTATGCACATCGCAGCGTACAAACTGTTAGTCGATGTAACAATTCCCGGAATCGAAAAGTTGAGGGATACCTTAGCCGCTAAAAGCAAGGAGTTTATGAACGTTGTCAAAATCGGAAGAACTCACTTTATGGACGCTACGCCTTTGACTTTGGGACAGGAATTTAGCGGTTATGCCTCGCAGTTAACTCACGGATTGAAAGCGATTAAGAACGCTTTGCCGCATCTGGCGGAACTGGCGCTGGGCGGTACGGCTGTCGGCACGGGAATCAACACGCCCGACGGTTATGCGAAACTTGTCGCCGAAAATATCGCCAAACTGACCGGATTGCCGTTTGTTACCGCCGAAAACAAGTTCGAGGCTCTGGCTGCTCACGATGCTGTCGTAGAGGCTCATGGCGCATTGAAAACTGTGGCTGTCAGTCTGATGAAAATTGCTAACGACGTCCGGATTTTGAGTTCGGGACCGCGTTCGGGTATAGGCGAAATTTCGATTCCCGACAACGAACCCGGCTCGTCGATTATGCCGGGAAAAGTCAATCCCACACAGTGCGAAGCGTTAACGATGATTGCCGCTCAAGTGCTTGGCAACGACGTCGCTATCAACATCGGCGGAGCAACGGGTCATTTCGAACTCAATGTGTTCAAACCTGTGATAATCTACAATTTCATTCACAGCGCACGTCTGATTGGCGAAGGATGCGTGAGTTTCAACGACAAATGCGCCGAAGGAATCAAACCCTTGTACGCAAATATCGAAAAGCATCTCAATAACAGCCTGATGCTTGTTACGGCTCTGAATACCAAAATCGGTTATTACAAAGCCGCCGAAATTGCGCAAACAGCACATCGCGAGGGTTCTACTCTCAAAGAAATCGCTGTAAAATTAGGATATCTGACCGCCGAAGAATTTGACCTCTGGGTCGATCCGTCAAAGATGGTCGGTAAGTTGTGATTTTAGATTTTAGATTTTAGATTTTGGATTTACGATTTTGGATTTACGATTTTAGATTTACGATTTACGATTTTGGATTTATGATTTATGATTTACGATTTTGATTTAGTGATATTATGAAAAAAATAGTCTTTATTTATTTGATGTTTGTTGCGTTTGGAATGCAGGCGCAACAGTTACCGCCTGTTTTTGGCGACGAATATTCCGGTAAATCGTTTAACGACAGCAGAACGCGCGTGTATCTCACTCCACAGCGTATTGTCTGGAAAAACGACGGCGACGGAAAGTTAATCAGCAACGCCGAAAAACTCCTCGAAAAGGGTAACGGACAAAGCGAACTGACAAATCGGAAAGTGTTTGTCATGCGCAGCTCCGAAAATGAATACGCTTCTGTACTGCTTGATTTCGGCAAGGAGATACAGGGTGGTTTACAGATTGTTACCGATGTTTCAGCCAGAAATGTGAAATTGCGTGTGCGTTTCGGAGAATCGGTATCGGAAGCCATGAGCGATGTCGGCAAACAGGGCGCAACCAACGACCACGCTATGAGAGATTTCGTTATAACTGTGCCATGGCTGGGCGTTTTGGAAATCGGTAACAGCGGATTCCGTTTTGTCCGTATTGATTTGGTTGACCCGAATGTTGCTGTCGGCTTGAAAGAGGTTAACGCCATATTCACATACCGCGATATTCCCTATCTCGGTTCGTTCCGGTGTAACAACGAACGGCTTAACAGGATATGGCTGACGGGCGCATATACCGTACACCTTAATATGCAGGAATATATCTGGGATGGGATTAAGCGCGACCGTCTGGTTTGGCTGGGCGACCTTCATCCCGAAGTGATGACGGTAAACACTGTCTTCGGTTACAACGAAGTCATTCCCAAAAGCCTTGACCTCGCGCGTGATATCACTCCGTTGCCCGGCTGGATGAATGGAATGTGTTCGTATTCGTTGTGGTGGATTATCATTCATCGCGACTGGTACAAATATCAGGGCAACCTCGTCTATCTCAAAGAGCAGCAGAAATATCTTACCGATCTGCTCAATATCCTGTTTACCAAAGTCGATGCGACGACGGGACAGGAAAAACTCGACGGCGGCGGTCGTTTTCTCGACTGGCCCTCAAGTCCGAATGTCAAAGGGATAGATGCGGGTTTACAGGCGCTTATGGTTATGGCGTTTGAGGCGGGAGCGGAGATGTGCGCCGTTCTGGGCGACAAATCGCTTGCAAATAAATGCTCCGCGACTGTCGATTTGTTGAAAAAGTATGTTCCCGACCATAATCAACTGAAACAGGCGGCGGCTTTGTTGGCGTTGGCAGATATGCTGCCCGCAAAAGAGGCTGACGATAAGACGATTTCAGTAGGCGGAGCAAAGAATTTTTCGACGTTCTACGGTTATTACATGTTGCAGGCGCAGGCAAAAGCGGGTAATTATCAGACGGCTATCGACAATATCAGCAAGTTCTGGGGCGGGATGCTCGACATGGGCGCAACGACGTTCTGGGAAGATTTCAATCTGGACTGGATGGAGAACGCTGCAGGAATCGACGAAATTGTTCCTGAAGGCAAGAAAGATATACATGCCGATTTCGGAGAGTATTGCTACGAAGAACTGCGTCACAGTCTTTGTCATGGCTGGGCTTCGGGTCCGACGGCATGGCTTAGCGAATATGTTCTCGGCGTAAAAGTCGTTGAAGCCGGATGTAAAGTATTGAGTATCGAGCCGCATCTGGGTGATCTGGAATGGGTCGAAGGAACTTTTCCAACACCGTATGGCGTAGTTCAAATAAGTCATAAAAAAGGCGCCGACGGAAAAGTGAAAACAACCGTCAAAGCGCCAAAAGAGGTAAAAACGCTAATTAAATAATTATAACAAATGTATTATGAAAAGGTTAACAGGAATAATATTATTATGTACGATGATGTTATCGTCGTGCCGGACGAATGAAGAAGCCGGCAACTGGAAATTGTGGTACGATACTCCCGCCCAAAAATGGGTGGAAGCCTTACCGCTTGGAAACGGACGTCTGGGCGCTATGGTGTTCGGAAATCCCGTTATGGAACGATTGCAGTTGAACGAAGAAACAGTGTGGGCGGGTCAGCCTAACAACAACGGCAATCCCAACGCTTTGGCGGCTCTCCCGGAAATACGGAAACTTCTGTTCGAAGGCAGGTATCACGAGGCTCAAGACCTTGCTACAGAAAAAGTTGTCACTAAAACAAATCATGGAATGTCGTATCAGCCTGTCGGAGACTTAAATCTCTCGTTTGCAGGACACGAAAAAGCAGAAAATTATTATCGTGAACTTGACATTTCAACGGCAATAGCTACTACTCGCTACAACATTGATGGAGTGGAATATGTGAGAGAAACATTCGCATCTTTTCCCGATCAGGTTATAGTTGTCAGGCTGACGGCGTCGAAAAAGGGAAAAATCAGTTTTGAAGCAGGATACAGCAGCCCGCAAACGACTGAAACGATTGTGCAAAACGGCGACCTTATATTAAAAGGTATATCCGGCACTCAGGAAGGCTTGGAAGGAAAGGTGAAATTCGTTGCGCAGACAAGAATTGTCCCCGAAAAAGGAAATCTGACAGCGTCAACAACCGGCGTGAAGGTTTCGGACGCCGACGCTGTTACCGTATTCATATCTATGGCTACTAACTTCGTGAATTACCACGATTTAAGCGCCGACGCCGATAAACGCGCTTCCGGATATATGCAGGAGGTAGCGCAGAAAGATTACAGTAAGATAAAATCCGGACATATCGCTTATTATCAACAGTATTTCAACCGTGTGAAGATAGATTTGGGAACAACCGACTCCATACGTAAACCTGTGGATGCGCGTATTTTGGAGTTTGCCAAAGCCAATGATCCTCATCTGGCTGCTTTATATTTCCAGTTTGGTCGTTATCTGCTCATTTCATGTTCGCAACCCGGCAATCAACCGGCTAATTTACAGGGAATATGGAACGATATGATGTCGCCGCCATGGGACAGCAAATACACGACTAATATCAACGCCGAAATGAACTACTGGCACTCGGAAGTTACTAATCTGCCGGAACTTCATCAGCCGTTCATCAACATGGTGAAGGAACTTGCCGTCACGGGAGCCGAAACAGCTAAATTGATGTACGGCGCTCGCGGATGGGTATTGCATCATAATACCGATATCTGGCGCACGACAGGTCCTGTGGATCAGGCAGTTTCGGGAATGTGGCCCTCCGGTGGCGCATGGGTTAGCGAACATCTGTGGGAACGTTATCTGTATTCGGGCGACAAAAAATATCTTGCCGAAGTGTATCCGGTGATGAAAGGCGCGGCTTTGTTCTTCCTTGATTATATGGTCGAAGAACCTGAACATCAATGGTTAGTAGTAGCGCCGTCGAACTCGCCCGAAAATTCGTTTAAGTATTCTTATAAGGGTAAAGAGAATTGGTCCACAAATGCTTATGGCATAACTATGGACAATCAGTTGCTGTTCGAACTGTTCAACAACCTGATTTCGGCAAGCGAAACATTGAATATCGACCAACAATTTGCCGACACTCTCCGTCAAACTCTCAAACGCCTGCCTCCCATGCACATCGGGCAACACAGCCAGTTGCAGGAGTGGTTGTTCGACTGGGACAATCCTAACGACAAACATCGTCATGTATCTCATCTATATGGCGTTTACCCAAGTTACCAGATATCGCCGACACGTACTCCCGAACTGTTCGACGCCGCACGCACTTCGCTGAATTATCGCGGCGACCCGGCAACAGGCTGGTCGATGGGATGGAAAGTCTGTCTCTGGGCGCGTTTCCTCGACGGTAACAGGGCTTACAAGTTGATTACCGAACAGTTGAAACTGACGCACCACGCCAGCACCGAATACAATGGCGGCGGTACATACGCCAATATGTTCGATGCTCACCCGCCGTTCCAGATTGACGGAAACTTCGGTTGCACCGCAGGAATCGCAGAAATGTTCGTCCAAAGTCACGACGGAGCCGTGCATATCCTGCCCGCTTTGCCCGATATATGGAGGTCCGGAAAAATCAGCGGACTGAGAACGAGAGGCGGTTTCCTGACAGATATAGAATGGGAAAACGGAGAAATCAAAACATTGAAAATAAAATCGTTGCTGGGAGGAAATCTCCGTATCCGCACGTCAACGCCATTGACGTCGCAAAACGGGAATCTGCAA
>JAISXV010000075.1 GCA_031270335.1 Prevotellaceae bacterium
CAATTGCCGAACCCGTATCCCGACTGTTGCGGACAGATGCCGGATTTCCACGCATCCCAGTAAGGATGTTCCAAAAGCGCAACCGGAATATCGCCTGTCAAACGATTTTGAGCCAGCAATAATTCGTTCAATGTCGGCAGCTTGCATAGACTTTCGGGAATAGAGCCTGTCAGATTATTATGATTGAGAGCCAACGATTTCAACGACGAAAATGTAGCAAGATAAGCAGGAATGTAGCCCGATAACCTGTTCAGATACAGGTACAGCATTTCCATTTGCTTGAGAGAACTCCAACCGGCAGGGATTTCGCTCGAAAACTCGTTTTCGCTGAGGTCCATGTAACGCAATTTGACGTACGCCGACCAGTTTGACGGTAAAGTCCCCGACAACTGGTTCTTTTTAAACGCCAGATATTCTAATTGCGGCAAACTGCTGTTCAGAACCGGCAAGGCTGTCAAGTCATTGAAACTGAGATCAAGCATGACAAGTTTGTTTAAAGCGTTAAGCGACGGCGCATTGTCGAACATGTTGCCCGACAGGTCGAGATAGACGATTTGCGTACATGTGTTCAAACCGGCAGGAATAGCGCCGCTAAGTTTATTGTCGCGCAAATCGCAGTATTGCAGTTGAGCGAGTTCCCCGATATTTTCGGGCAAAGCGCCGACGAGGTTATTGTCGGGTAAATCCAACTTCGTTATCTGTCCGTTGACGACTTCGACGCCATACCATAGGGAAAGCGGACTTGTCAGCGTCCATTTGTTTTTCCAGTTGGCGCCGCCGGTGGCATTGTATAAATCGACTAATGCAAGACTGTCGATTTGTATGGCGGACAACTGCGACTGGGATACGTTTACCGTCGCTGTCGCCGTCCCTGCGGTGAAGGTGACGCCGGCGCTGCGCGAGGCAGTCATGTTCGCCGAAGCCTCGACGCTTGCAGACGTCGAGTTCAGTTTGCTGACCCTTAGCCATGAAGCGCCGGAACTCACCGACCAGTCGGATGCGGTAGTTGTTACTGTGACCGTCCGTGTCCCGCCGGAAGAAGGCAGAACAACAGACGTTGGCGATACCGTAATGCTTACCGGAGGTGTCGGTTCGGGCGGCGTATCATCTTTTTTGCTACAAGATAACGCCAAAAAACAGCATAACGTTAATATGCCCGAAATGTGGATTAACCGTTTTATACTTACGTGTTTCATATCCATAATATTTATCATTTTACAATTTGATTATACGTTTTGTTACCTGAACATCGCCCACAGTCAGTTTAACTAAAAATATCCCCGACGGACAACGCGACATGTCGAGACTGAATTTCGAGCTGCTGAATTTCTGCGACAGATACATCGTGCCGGTAAGACTGTATATCTCTACCTTACCTGCCGGCGATTCAATATTCTCGATGCTTATATTCGCAAATGTTTCCACCGGATTCGGATAAACACTGACAGATTTGTCATACAGTGAACCGATAATACTGCGAGTCTGGTCGTAATTCTCGTCAAACGAATTGACGCTTACCTCATAGAACGGCTTGTAATAAATCACATCGTTCATAATACCGGTCTCGCCCTTGTCGTCGCGTAATCGGGTATAAACGGTTTTTATTCCGTATTCATCGGATACGAACGAATAAGTGAGTTCGGCCGGATTGTACGTCTTCCATTGCGAACCGCTCAGGTCAGGTTTTTCGCCTGCAATATATTCTGTCGGGACGCCGCCGCTAAAGGTATAAACTAAATCGACTGTACGCGAAAGAGCTATGTTCGCATTGTTGTCGAGCGAAAATGCTGTCAATACAATAGCGGCATTCTCACGTACTACGGTTACGGTATAAGTCTTTGTCGTAACGCCGTCTTCTGCTGTAACTGTGATATTTATCTCATTATCGCCCACATTAAGCGCCTTGCCGGTTACATTCCCCGCGACTGTCGCAGCCGTGTGATTCGCCGTGCCGGTTACGTCAATGCTTGTTACTTCGTTAGCGACATTCACCGTGTAACTTGTCGTATTCGCATCGAACAACAAATCGCCGGAACTTACTGTAAGACTGCTTAAAGTGGCGTCGGTTATCGATGAAGAAAATAATTGTGTTTTGAAATGCAAATTTCCATATGTTGCATGATAAGGGTTAAGTTGTCTTGTCCAGTATTGGTCTGGGATAGTTCCAGAGAAATAAGAAAATATTTCATCATATTTGGAATTATAATATAATGAAGTTCCTTCTGTTTCTAACACTATCGAACCATAATGGTATGCCTTCAAAAGATTATCATCTAAAAATTCGTTTACAGAAAGCACAACAACTACACTGTTATAATCTTTTGAGCAGGATAAATAATCAGGATTTCTTTTTCCACCATAAAGATTATACAATTCATTCTTATATAACGTAACTATACCTTCTGCTTGAACATTTATAACATCATAACACTCACACTCGGAATTGTATATCATCGATGTTATGTCTGTATGACGATAATTTTTGAGTGTAATTAGAGAATCGGGCATATCCCAAATACCAGCTAAATAACCTTCGATTTTACTGACATAACCCCGCGACGAATACTGCTTGTATTGATACAGATTATCTTGCATGTGTTTAAAATTATTGCGATGATTTTCGAATACACTTGTATTATCTTCAATTAATCCTGTATGATTAGAAGGGTCAACTAGCCAATACAAAATGTTGTCCCCGAAAGAGCACCATTGATGAAAAATTTCATGTGTTATGATATTAGGACGTATAAACCAGCCATCTTCAAGTCTAGTTATTCTTAATAGTTTTGTCGAATTATAATCAGCAGACATATCAAAAGTGGTCAAACCTATATTTTGCACATCATTTTGAACGTGGATAGAATGAGCTCCTGTAAGATCACTGTTATTCGGGAAATAAAAACCGGAGTATTGCATTATCACAAACTGTTTATCTGGAATATATTCGAATAATCGTCTAATATATTGTTGTTCCATTTCTGTAGTCCAATTGTCAGCCAAATTCTGAGGAATCTTTATATTTGCAATATGGGAAGTGAATTTATAATCCGCTGGCTGATTTTCTACCGGAATAATTGCTGGCATATGTTTTTCATAGACAGCAGGATTTATTTGAGCATAGCACATAATTGTTTCAAATGTGAATAAAACGAGTATTATTATTATTTTACCCAATCTTCCATAAATCACTTCTTTCAACTCTCTTTTAACACAAACAGTGTTTTTATTAAAAATATTAAAAATATGTATCATAAATTTTTATTTTATTAAAATTTAAGGTTCTACTGGGAATTGTGTGGAAACAAGTTTGCATTACACATTACATTACAATATCGCAGCAAAAAGTTATTCACTGCAACTTCTCCGCTTAAATACAGTCCCATTACCGCGCTGTTGTTTGCTCCGCCTTCAAAAAAGAGATTACCGCTCACGACAGTATTTCCGTCGGCATTGTCATTGTTGGGTTTATGCCCGATACCGATGATGGTGAGTTTTTTGGTAATCTTGGTACTGTCATTTATTTGAAATCCGCCGCCGGAAAGATAGATTGTGCTACCTGCCGCCGCGCCCTGTATGGCGAGATTCAAATCGGTGTATAATGTAGTTGCGTTATTAGGAGCAACTACCGAAATCTGTTGCGCATCTGCTGCAACGATGGCTGCAAATATCGCCATCCATGTTAATAATACTTTTTTCATAATAATTTATACTTTAATTTAATTTTTAATTTAATTACATATTTCTTTCGTTACTGAGGTTTGGATAGTTGGACGCATTAAACGTCCAACATCCTTACCGTTTCCTTTTCTTTCCGCGAGCATTTCATCCTATTTTTTAACAGGTTTAACAGCCTTCTTAACCTGCGATACGAAATCCTTAGCAGGTTTAAAAGCGGGAATAAAATGGGCGGGAATAACAAGCGACGTATTCCTCGAAATGTCGCGGGCGGTTTTTTGCGCCCTTTTCTTAACAATGAAACTTCCAAATCCGCGAAGATAAACGTTTTCGTTCTTCTCCAAAGAAGATTTGACCGATTCCATGAATGCATCCACAGTCTTTTGAACTGTGATTTTCTCTACTCTTGTCGTTTTAGAGATTTTGTTTACAATATCAGCTTTAGTCATGATAATAAAAATTTATAATTTTAATTTTCTCCTGCTCTGTCGGCTTTGCAGGTCTTGCCCCCGTTTTTGAAATGGTCTCCGGTCTCCATTGTGTTTGCTCTACTAAGGTTAGCGTGTTGTTTGAAATACTTTTTCATATAAAAATACATTTAATTATAAAATTCATTTCCTACTCTGTTATGGCTTTTCGGATTCCGCCGTTTTTGATTATAAATGTGCGAACCCATTATGTTTTAATTATTTCCCAAAATATCCTTAACAACAGTAATTCCGGATATTAAAGTAGAAGGATTATTTGAAAATCCGGTCAAATTGTCGTAACTGCTGTCATCCTGAAAACTCATATAATCTACTCCCGCACTACTGCTTATCAAAATATTTTTGTGGGAATAATATTGTCTGTCTGCTAAATTGGGGTTTATTGAACCCTTGTTTTGAGTTGCCCATGTTCCCTGCTCTGTGCGTTTGGAGAACATGGCATAGTAACCTGCGTATGAGAAGTGCCAAAGTTCGGGATTACCGTTATCCGACCCGCCAAAAAAGGAATGCCATCCAAAATTTGCTTCCGTAAACACTGTTTCTTTTTGCCATGTTTTGCTGTTGGCGTTAATTCTGTACACAAAGCCATCCATTGAATAATTATTGCCCTGCATCTTTGAATTTGCGAAAACAGATATTGTTTTCTTGTCAATATCAATCAGCATACAGGGATTCATGCCTTTTGAGAGATTGGTGTAAAGATTGTCGCCCGTTTCGATTTTGCTGCGCTGTTTTATTCCATCGGTTTCCACTTCTAAGGCTAATGTTGTTTTATAGAACTTCGCACCGTCGGCATTTGTCCGATAATCGGTATAGTCTATATTCTTTTCTAAAGTTACGACGCCATCAGCAAACGAATATGAAGAAATCTCATCAAAAAAACAGTAATCGCCGGCAGAGGCGGGATAATATGTTAAGTTTGCATTATGACAAACGTCATAAGTTTTGTTTATCGGCAGTTTGTTTATTGTATTTACCAGAGTTGTATTATTGTTCAATATATTAGCCAACAATACATTGCCTGTATAGACACCCAGACAATTGGAATTATCCCAACCTACAACAACCTTTGCTCCGTTATCCACAAAGATTTTTGCAAATTGTTCGGGGTATTCCAAACCATGACAGGCAACCAAATAGATAAACGTATTTGGAAAATTTTTATCTGCATAATTGGCAGAAAAAAATTGTCCAGACAAAGCCCAATAAGAAATGACAACTTCTTTACCGTCACGCATCTCATCCATCGCAATAACAGCCATTTGCCTGTTTGCTGTAACATAGCCATCGGAATTTGAATTGCGCAGGCTTTCTCCCGTGATTATCCAAGTGTTATCCAATCCCAGTGTTCCATGTGTAATATTGTAAATTGCATCGTAATTATTCATTTCGTTTTTATAAAACATTACACTTGCCTCTTCGCCGTTTTTTATATCAACATCCCAACCTTTTGAGGCAAATAAATTTGCAATATTTGTAACACTGTCGCGACATTGATAGAAAAAAGGATCTTCATTATTATATACTGCGTTGACAATACAAATTTTTGCGTTCGCTGTTCCCGCCGTAGTATTCTGTTGTGTTGATTGAGCAGATTTTTTTACGGCAGAGCGTATCTGTTGGGCATGATAATCGGGATTTTCGCTGTCATTTTGTGTTTTCAACCAGCCGCGAATCATGCCATTTGTAAATTCAATCATCAGACCGTCGTCCGTAGCTTCTGCTTTTTTTACTTCTTCGCGTTTTTCGCACTCTTGTGCCAGAGTATAAAAATTGGGATCATCACTCAATAAAATAGCATCCGCCGTAGCTTTGATTTCCTGATATGCCTGTTCTATTTTTTCCTCAATCGGAGTGTTATCTTCTCCTTTGTTTTTTTTACAGGAATTTAACATCACTAATGCTATTGATAGCATCAAAATGAATAAAATACTTTTTATCTTCATCTCAATTGATTTTTATAGTTTCCCCTACTACTAAGGCTTTGCAGATTCGCCCCGTTTTTCGAATGGTTTCCGGTCTCCATTGCTCCCCTGCTACTAAGGTTTGCTTGCTTTGTTAAATAATTTAAATACATAATACCATTAAGTTTATCAAAAATTTATTCCCTACTCTGTTTTTCGGCTTTTCGGGTATCGCCTTTATTATTATTATACATTATTTTAATCCTTATTTCTTCGCCGCGTTCCTGCGCTTCGGTCAGGATTTCGATTAAACGTTTTTCGTATTGCGTGGAGTTGATAACCTTTCCTTTCACTTTGTTTTCGCCCACGAGGATACAACCCGACGAATCGTTTTTGGTATTACCTCTGTGAATCAGTATCCCGCTGAAACCGGGTACGTCCAACAAGCGCGGCAACATTCGTTTCTTTGCGGGCGAGAAGTTTACAATCACCCTGTACGTGCCGGTCGGAATTGCCGTTTCGTGCGGGGTCTTTATCCGGCGAATCTCTTCCAAAGGCGTCGATTGAGTTAAACCACGGTCGGCGTCTTCGAGGGTGTCGCAGAAATAGACCTCTCCCCCGACCCCGAGGTTGGGGGAGGGGTCAGATGTGGACAGGTAAAGCGCCCCGATTGTGTACTCGTTTCCTAAAAACCTTCTATGTAATGTCAAATCCATATTCTTTATTTACGATTTATGATTTACGATTTTAGATTGTTGCTTACGCACGAAGGCAATCTAAAATCCAAAATCTACAATCTAAAATCACTCTTAACTCTTAGTTCTTAACTCTTAACTCCCAAAGAGTGTGTAGTCCACCAGGATATTACCGGTCGTATCATACACGTCCTGTTTATCGCGCAGTCCGTGCGGATAATGTTCTGCACGGTTGAGCGAGGCGACCCAGTATCCGACGAGGTCGTCTTTGTTGGCGCGTAATTTTTGTCTTATCAAATTGACGACTACTCCCCCGACGGCAACTATGCCCGAAATAGCCGGACTTGCGACAGCCAGCGTCGTTTCGACGGCGGCAAACAGAGCCTTGAACGCCGGACTGTCAATAACCTGGTCGGCTTCGACAGCGAACTTGCGGATATCTTCGTCCGATTCGACAACCAACAGTTGCATACTGAGTTCGTTGGGTATATGCCTGCTGGTATATACCACCATCCCTGCGTCTCCGAAGAGCAGGCTTTGATTGTCTTTGACCCCGTTAATTTCGAGTATCGTGCTTTGCGCGAATCTTTCGGCTTCGTTTAAGACCGCTTCGGCTAACCGTTCTTTCCTTCGTTCTTCGTCGAGTCCCATGAGTTCGCTGAGACGAACCGGAGGATTCCGAAATCCGGCGTCCACTATCCTTCCCGACATTCCGCTGGGATTCCAGGCTATGCTATATATCCGCAGTTCCGCCCGACTGTTGAACAACCCGAGAAATCCTTCCCTGTTGTTGAATACTTTAATCTTGTTAATTCTACTGTAAAACATGTTCTTTATTTATTTAAAATATTTAAAAATTTAAAATTGCTGCTTATGCCGAATGAAATCCGTTCTTCGTGTTATTACTATAATGCATCATCTGTTATTACTATAACGCATCGCCTGTTATTACTATAACGCATCATCTGTTATTACTGTAATGCCCCGTCTGTTATTACTGTAACATTAATTGCGTTGTTTTCAATTCATTCGGCAAAGCAACAAAATCTCGGTTACTGCAATGTAGCAACATCTTTGAATGTAGCCTCATTGATTTCCTTACGCAACGAATCTGATGGAGTGAAACGTACATGCACACTTTGAATCTTGTTTGCACTCACTTCGTCTTCCGTCTCCGACCCTTCGCTGTGAACGGTCAAACGAAAACTTCCCAGTTCGCCTAATTGGACGGTATGCCCGTCAAGCAGAAGACGTATGATAACCTTCAATAATTGATACAGGGTCATTTCTGCTTCTTTCGGGTTTAACGTCGTTTCGTCCGCCAACAGTTTGGCGACTTCCTTCTCTTTTATCAATCCCAAACTTTTTAGGATTGGATACCATTTTTTGGGGGCTGTCGGATTCGACGGGTTTCCGCGTAGCACTTTTTTAAAAAATAAAGCCATTGCTGTTAAAAATTTAAATTTGTAATTAATCTGTTTATTGAAAATATTTTTTTGAAATAAATTCCGGGGATAAGTGAGGTCGTCACTGCTGTGATAAACAAACGGGAATAATGGTCGATCGTGTAAATTCGATGTGTGTTCGGCGTTTTTTGTGTGTAGTGTATATGACGCATCTGTGGAGTAAACCTCCAACCTCGTAACTGCTTGATTACTTCTCTCTCTCTCTCTCTCTCTCTCTCTCTCTCTCTCTCTCTCTCTCTCTCTCTCTCTCTCTCTCTTCAAGACGTTTAACAACAGCGTTTACCGTAGAAAAAACTTCTGCATTTTCCTCTCTCAATGCGTATTTTTCTCTACTTTCGTATCCCGCTATGTCTAAAACTCTAACCATAATTTTCAATACTTACATAATCGTTTCTTTGCAAATAACGGGAGCAAAGATATAACAAATTTTTCATACAAACCAAACAAAACGTGAAAAAAATTGTTAAAACAATCCTTTCCTATTATCAATAGCCTGACTTACAGGATTAAATTTTTGCAAAAATTTATGTGCATTACTCCGATTAATTAATGTCATTTTTGTCTTATTGCTTCGAGAATTGAAATTTTTCCAGAATTATTCTTCCCGACAAAGAGATTTATTTTCGACAGGCATTATCTTTTTTTCTTGTTTTTCGCCTGTTGTAAAGACGCGTAAAGACGCAAAATTTTGCGTCTCTACAACAACAACAACAAAATAACCCCGTGCTGCCTTCGGCTTGCACGGGGTATATGTCGACAACTCTTTAGAAATGCGTAGCAGTTCAACTCCTAACGGAGTTGATGTTTGTTGTTGCGTTACCCCGAACTGCGCTACGCTTGTTCGAGGTTATTCAATTTTAACGCCTTCGGCGTTCTTGACCCCGTCATTGCGGGCTTGACTGGTCCGTCATTGCGGGCTTGACCCGCAATACGCGTTGAAAAAGTGTCGAAGTCAGGAAAAAAAGAGAATTGCCTCACAGTGACCGTGAGGCAATTCTCAATTCTCAATTTTCAATTCTCAATTCTCCTGAAAAGACTTCATTTTCATAATCGCATGTCAACAAGATATTTTTTCAAATATTTGCCGGTATATGATTCTTTACATTTGACTAATTCTTCAGGAGCGCCTTCAAATATCAGATAGCCGCCTTCTTCGCCGCCTTCGGGTCCAAGGTCGATAATTCTGTCGGCGCATTTTACCACTTCGAGATTATGTTCGATTATTATCACGGAATGACCTTTATCGACCAGAGCGTTAAACGATTCCATCAGTTTACGGATATCGTGGAAGTGCAATCCTGTTGTTGGCTCGTCGAAAATGAACATTGTAGGTTCCTGATTATCTTCTTTCAAAAGGAAAAATGCAAGTTTAACCCTTTGACTTTCTCCTCCCGAAAGAGTGCTTGCCGACTGTCCAAGTTTGATATATCCCAAGCCGACATTTTGCAACACCGTCAGTTTCTGTGCTATTCGTTGCGCGGACGTCTCTTTGGCGTTTCCAAAAAAATCGACTGCTTCGTCTATAGTCATATTCAGCACATCGTAAATATTTTTGTCCCTGTATTTTATTTCCAAAACTTCTTCCTTGAACCTTTTACCCTTGCACGCTTCGCACTCAAGAATCACATCGGACATAAATTGCATTTCGACCTTTATAAAGCCATCTCCCTGACATTCTTCGCATCTGCCGCCGTCGATATTGAACGAAAAGTGCGAAGCGCCATAACCATTGCGTACAGCATGTTGCTGCGTCGAAAACAGTTTGCGGATATCGTCATATACCTTTATATATGTTACAGGATTTGAACGCGACGACCGTCCTATCGGATTCTGGTCAACCATTTCGATGCACTTGATACGCTCGACGTCGCCTGACAGTTTATCGAAATCACTCCCTCTGGTATTTGTTATGGTTAACATTCGCGACATTGCCGGATAAAGTACCTCGCGTATCAAAGTCGATTTGCCCGACCCGCTTACTCCGGTAACGGCAACTATCCCGTTCAAGGGTATTTTCACATTGATATTCTTCAAATTGTTTTCCCTCGCTCCTTTTATTTCGATATACTGGTTTAACTTTCGCCTGTTTCGGGGGATTTTTATTTTTTCTTTGCCTGTTAAATATTTAAGTGTAAGCGATTTGTCAAGGTCTTCTTTTGTTGCTTTGGCGATTTTACCATGAAAAACGATTTCGCCTCCGAGATGTCCCGACAATGGACCGATATCAATTATTTCGTCGGCGGCGTTCATTATTGCTTCGTCATGTTCGACTACAATGACGGTGTTGCCCAAATCGCGCAACGATTTCAATATCTTAACCAAACGAAAACTGTCACGCGTATGGAGTCCTATACTCGGCTCGTCGAGTATATACAACGAACCTACAAGGCTGCTGCCAAGCGATACGGCAAGATTAATCCGTTGACTTTCACCGCCCGACAATGTATTCGACAAGCGATTCAAGGTCAAATATCCAAGTCCGAGGTCAAGCAGGCACTGTATGCGCGTTTTGATTTCAATCAATGTACGACCTGCAACTTTCGCTTCGTAATCGGCGAGTTCCAGATTATCAAAAAAGACTTGAAGTTGTTTAATCGATATCACAACAAGGTCGGATATGGTTTTATTATTGACACGCACATAACCCGCTTCTCGACGCAAACGGGTACCTCCACATTCAGGGCAAACCGTCTTTCCGGTATATCGTGATAGCATGACTCTGTACTGTATCTTGTATTTGTTGGCTTCGAGCATTTCGAAAAACGAATCAAGTCCGTCGAACCATTTGTTACCTGTCCATAACAGCCGCCGGTCCTGCTCGTTAAGTTCGTAATACGGACGATGAATGGGAAAACCGAATTTGGGAGCGGCATATATCAGTTTTTCCTTGTAAGACTTCATGGTTTCTCCTTTCCAACAAGTAATTGCATCATTGTATATCGAAAGAGATTTGTCGGGAATAACCAGATTTTCATCAATTCCCAAGATGTTGCCATAACCTTCGCATTTTGGACAGGCGCCCAAAGGATTGTTGAATCCAAACAGATTAATTGTCGGTTTTTCGAAACGCATGTCGTCAATCTCGAATGCATTTGAAAATTTCTTGATAAAAGGTTCTCCATCATCAGGATATATGTACAGATAACAAAAACCGTCACTCTTTCTGAAAGCTAACTGCACCGAATCGGCTACACGAGTGAGAACATCTTCGTTCGACGACGCCATTACACGATCAACAAGCAAATATACCGGATATTTTTTCTTCGCATACTTTTTGTCGTATTCAACAAGAAAATCTTTGATTTCAATTATCTTGCCCAGATTGTTTTCGATGATGAAAACACGCGAAAAACCTTCGTCAACCATGAGTGTGAGTATTTCGATAATTCCCTTTTGTGCCGTTTCATTTAACGGAGTGATAATTATCATTTTTTCGCCCTGCGGTCTTCCTGCAAAATAATTGACTATATCCGTAACCGTATCCACTTTCACTTCCCGCCCCGACACCGGTGAATAAGTTCGTCCGATTCGTGCAAACAAAAGTTTCAGATAATCGTATATTTCGGTCGATGTTCCGACTGTTGAACGCGGATTGCGGGTATTCACTTTTTGTTCAATCGCAATCGCCGGTGGAATACCCGTGATAGAATCGACTTCAGGTTTGTTGATTCTGCCCAGAAACTGCCGGGCATACGACGAAAGACTCTCAACATAACGACGTTGACCTTCGGCAAAAATAGTATCGAATGCCAAAGTCGATTTCCCGGAACCCGAAAGTCCTGTCAATACGATTAACTTGTTTCTTGGGATACGAATATCAATATTCTTGAGATTGTGAACTCTCGCTCCTTTTATCTCTATATATTTCTCGCTCAAAATAATCTCCTTTTCATAAAATATTTCCTTTTTATAAACTTAAAACGGGATGCAAATTTAGAGAAAATTTTGTTATTGCAAAATGAAATTACAATATTCCCAAAAAATCATCGTCGAGCGTATCACAAAAGTACTCATCGTCGATGTATAAAGAACCTGATCCGGACAAGTCGGAACCTAATTAAATCAAATTCTTCTTGCTGCATTCAAAGTGTCACGTATACGGGAATTACCGGGACTGATCTCGGCTGCCCGTTCGAGATAGGCAAGAGCTTTCTTTTTTTGCCCCAGATAGGTATATCCGCCCACGTAATGTCTTCCTGCGTAATCTTGTGGTCGCGAAGATTAGAGTTATCGCCCATCGTGACGGTAACGACGCCGTACTGTGCGACCAATTGCTGCACTTGACCCAGTTTCGGAGGATCAAGCCACAGTAAATCCATTCGCTTTCTTGTAATCGGTACGGCTTGCAGATATACTTCATCTTCATCTGCACCCGTATTTTCTTTCTTCTTTAAAAAATCAAATATTCCCATTTTTTCTTTAGATTATTGATCTCAGTCCCTCCCATAACATATTCATGGATTTTTTAATGACGCCTGTTTGCCAGCTGTTTTCGTATCCGGTCAGATCTATCGGCGCGGCGATGTCGAACAGTTCGCTGCTATATATCTGCGCAGCAAATGCGACGCAATTTTCGTCGAGATGCTCTTTGAATTTTGTAAGCGCTTTGACAATGATTTCGTTGCTAAGAGCCGATGATATTTCGCTTATAGCCGTAGCGCCAAGCAATGCCTGATTAATCACTGTCACGCCTTTGTATCGAAGAATACTTGTCCCTTCGGCGCTGTACAAATGTATTCCTTCGTTGACAAGACACCGGTTAAACCATTCGAGATAAGTATCAACGAAAAACTCCGGAACGGCACAGAACACGCTGGTGTCATACTTTTTTTCTATTGCTTCGATATCGAAGCGTACATGTAACATATTCATAATTCGTTAATTTATTAGTTTGTTTTTGCCCTCTTGCGAAGGCGGTTTATAATTCATAGTTGTTAAACCATCTTTTCAGAACAGCAAGAGCTTGCTTTTTGCTACTTCGTCCCTCTTCCATCTTTTTGAGATTGATCTTTTTCAGTTTCTTTGATGTTACCACGCTATAACTGATATCCCAACGATTCACCAAACTACCTTTCAGTGGAGTGATATCAACAGGCTCATTATCTAATGATGCTATAACATATTCAATATCGATTGATTCATTTTCTTTACCATAATCATGCAGTATTTTTTCCGCCATAGCGAGTTCGTAACTTGAAAATACGATATGTAGCGCTTTGCAAAGTAAGGCTATAGCACCAATAAGTAAAACGAGGGCAATAAGTCCTGATAACCTTGACTCCATCTCTTTATCAATAGCAATGCTAATGGGGATTCCAATTGCACACAACAAGCTAAAACCAAAGTTTGTAAAAGTAGCGACAGTCTTCTTGTGCTTTGCACAATTGTCACAATACGGTACTCTCACCAAGGCAATTGCCTCATAATTTGTAGTACCGGTATCAGTATTTGCTGTACTTTTACGATTGTCGTAATGCGAACGTTCAAGAATA
Organism: Prevotellaceae bacterium; assembly: GCA_031270335.1. GTDB lineage: Bacteria > Bacteroidota > Bacteroidia > Bacteroidales > UBA932 > JAIRLF01. Next base: position 13,721 of record JAISXV010000075.1, read on the forward strand.
CCGAAAATGGCCTGTTTCTTCGTTTTTTTCTTACAAAATATACATTTCTCCATTTTTGATTTATTTCCCTCTGTGTTACTGTTGGCTGATTTTGATTCCTGAGAGGTATTATAATTCTCGTTGGCGATAAGCAATTCGTTTTCGGCAGGAGTGTAATACAGTTTGTCGGGAGCAATTTTGCGGACTTTCTTAATCAGATAGCGTGCTACAGATGCATCGGATAACCGTTTATCTTTCACAATACAGAAAATATTGTATGCCGCAAAAATAGCGAATATAAGAAATATTACAGGACACATAATCAAAGCGTCTTCCTCTTCTTCCAAAAGTGTTCCCGATATTTTCTCCGTAATCATCACTACTGTCGAAAGCAGGAACATAAGCGAAATGATCGAATGTATTATCACCTTTTTACGTCGCAAACACTTTGTGCAAACAAACACAGACACCTGTTCCCGAAAATCGTCCGATTCTTCAGATTTGTAATAACTGTACTTGTTATTAGTGTGTCTTCTACAAAATATACATGAACCCATATCTTTTTACTTTTTATGCCCCGTTTCCGGAGCGGTTTATAATTCATTTGTTTGTTTCATTTATTTCAGCGATAATACCTGCTTTCCAAGAACAAATTTCAGCGATTTTACATCCACGCTTTTCGGTACGTCGACATGCAGGCTGTAAACATCATCGTATGACGACGCTGCTCCGGCTTTGTAACTTTTCCCGTCAGGCGCCACAAATCTTCCCTTGTCGTATAAAATACTAAGAACGTTATCTTTTTGCCCGCTCTCCAAAGTGTATTTAAATCCGACGGAGAAAGCCCTGTTTCCGGCAGCCATATTTGCCGGAGCAAACATGGGCGTTAAGTTTATCCCGTCTAACCTGCAACTTCCACCGGAAAATGTAATGGATGTAACAGGATAATTTTTCTCTATCGAAACAGACTGTTTCGATACTGTTTCTGCCCGATATTTGAAAATTTCTCCTGCATGTCGTGGAAAAGGTTCCAGCAGTTCCGTTTTTTCGCCGAGCGCTGCCATGAAAAACAGTGGAGGCGTCGCATACTCTTCGCCCATTGTAGCTTCGATACCCTCAAAATAGATGACAAGCAAACCGGTCGGTCTGTCTAATTTTACGGACAGACTGTCAAGGTAACCCAGGTCTTCCCTGAAACTGCTTTCAAAACCGGATTTACAGTTTGTCGAATCGCAGGGATCGATGAAATGCAGTCGTGAAACTATGACTGCGTGATTTCGCGGGTTTTTCATGATTTCTTCCATACTGCTTTGCCAGCTTACAGTAATGTTTTGCAGACTGTCAGCCGAAAGACTTTTCACCGCAAACCCGATTCTGTTTTCTTCCGGTTTTATGCTGTCACATTTGCCATATTGAGCAAGCAACCAGTCCGCATTGCGTACTTCTTCTTCCTTTTTGCCGGAATAGCACGAATAAAGTGCTGTCACACACAGGATAATCCATATATGGATTCCTTTTTTCGTAAATTTAAAATACTGTTTCATATCTTTTTACTTTTTTTTATGCCCTTTGTCGGAGCGGTTTATGAATAATCTACGCTACGCTGTTTTTACAATTTGTATTATTAATGATTTATGAGTGATTTCCAGATTAATTGAACCATTCTCCTGGGATGCGTCAAATGAATATTGTTTCATGCGGTTATCTGGGGAAGCGCCATTAAGCTTACCTAATGCAATAGTATTAATCTTTTTATCTGTCGGAAATTGTTTTATCTCTCCATAAATGATATTACCAACATTTTTGTTATTCAGGAAAATACTGAATTTTCCGTTTTTTAATACATCAGCAACCTTTAAATTGATAAGTAATTGCTCCTCCAAGGAAACATTCTCCTGTTCCACTTTAACCGTCTGTTCTTTTCGCGTATCCTGCTCTTGCTTATATTTATTCAATTCGCTCAATTTGAGGATAAATATAACAATACCGGCTGCTATGCATATACTTCCATATCCGGTTTGTCCCCAGGCAATAATAGCAATACCCATGATAACGGCAAGGATTCCACCGAAAATTGGACCATAAAAAAGTGCAAACATTTTCATAATTCAGCCTCCTGTTTATGATTTATAGAACTGCCACCATTTCTTTTTAGTTTCTACGTTGTCACTAATGATTCTTGCCCAACTTGGAATTTCAGAAACATACCCTATTGGATCATACATCATTCCTGCACCAAAAACGAAAGTTTTATTGCAATGTTCACATTTCACATTGGCGCTTGACGCGTCTGTTTCTTCAACATATACGCTTGTCCATTTGTTACATTTTGGACAAATCACTTTTAGATGTGCTATTTTTCCCATAATAATACATTTTTTGTTGTCATTTCACTAATTGTTTTATTGCCCGCAGGCCGATACGGTTGGTAAAGCTGTAGTTGTCGAACAGCCCTGCGTGGAATCCCGTCGTACTACTGCCTTCGATCTTGATCGTGTTACTGCCTTTTGCTTCCGCCAAAGTAACTCCAGAGCCGGAGCGTGTCATGTGTTCGAACAGTTCTTTTTCGGTTATCACCTCATAACCGCTTACCTGCGCCCGACAATCGTTTGGGTCGGGAGTAACAGGATTGTCCAATAAATAATATTTAATTCTCATTGCAAAAATATTTAATTGATTTATAATAAATTGTTTCGTAGAAAAAATGACCGGAAATGCAACTCTTTGCTTTTCCGAAAATATATGTCCGGAAAGCAGGCCAACGGGCGTAACTCCCAGTACCGTATATGATGATAATCCCCGTAACTGCTTGATTACTTCTCTCTCTCTCTCTCTCTCTCTCTCTCTCTCTCTCTCTCTCTCTCTCTCTCTACTGCAAATACCAAACTAAACCGAAAATCTTCCCGGTTCATTTTACAGTTATTTGAGAGAAAACGATTCATATCTATGTATTTTTTCTAAATTCAAATTCGTATCAATTTTCGGGTGCAAATATAATGAAA
>JAISXV010000119.1 GCA_031270335.1 Prevotellaceae bacterium
AAATACATAACGAACAGGAATTGACGCATATCAATTCGTTCGTCAATGCTGTCGGTGTCAACAATCGCGATTTGACGACTTTCGTTACGGACGTTGCCGTATCGCACAGACTTGCGCCGTTGATTCCCGACCGTTTTCTGAAAATATCCGAAAGCGGAATATCGTCAATATCAACCCTGAAAGACCTGCAAAACGCTGGATTTGAAGGTTTCCTCATGGGCGAAAATTTCATGAAAGAACCGGATCCCGTCGAAGCGTTAAAGAAGTTTGTAATTGAAAAAAATGTACTTTTGCACCTTAAAAATTATAGAACATGAAAAGAATTACATTGATTATTTTGGGATTAATGTTTGTCGTATCGGCGAACGCCCAAAAGACAGAACTTGCTGATTATGTGAATCCTTTGGTGGGAACATTATCGAAAGGGTCCTTATCGACGGGCAACACATACCCTGCGATTGCGATGCCCTGGGGGATGAATTTCTGGATGCCGCAGACCGGAAAAATGGGCGACGGATGGGCTTATACCTACGACGCCGACAAAATTCGCGGATTTAAGCAGACGCATCAACCAAGTCCGTGGATTAACGACTACGGACAATTTGCCATTATGCCGGTGTCGGGAAAAGCGGTTTTCGACCAGGATAAACGGGCAAGCTGGTTTTCGCACAAGGCGGAAGAAGCACGACCTTATTATTACAGGGTATATCTTGCTGACCATGACATCGTTACCGAAATTGCGCCGACCGAACGCGCAGCCATGTTCCGGTTCACTTTTCCCGCAACAGACAGCGCTTTCGTAATTGTTGACGCTTTCGACAGAGGCTCATATATCAAAATCATTCCCGAACAGAAGAAAATCGTGGGATATACGACCAAAAACAGCGGCGGCGTTCCCCGCAATTTCAAAAACTACTTTGTGGTTGAGTTCGACAAAGCTTTCACATATATCGCAACTGCTGTGAACGGCAATATCTTACAGGGAAACACCGAAGCGACCGAAAATCATACCGGAGGCATTATCGGATTTGCGACCGTCAAAGGCGAAAAAGTACATGCCCGTGTTGCCTCATCGTTTATCAGTCACGAACAGGCGGAGACCAATCTCAAAGAACTTGGCAACGATTCTTTCGACAGGATTAAAGATAAGGGTAAAAAAAGATGGAACGAAATACTCGGACGAATAGTTGTCGAGGACGAAAATATTGATAATCTGCGGACTTTCTATTCGTGTCTTTATCGTTCGACGCTGTTTCCACGCAGTTTCTTTGAAATCGACGTTTTTGGAAACATAGTACATTACAGTCCGTATAATGGACAGATACTCAGCGGTTATCTGTTTACCGATACCGGATTTTGGGACACGTTCCGATGTCTGTTTCCTTTCCTCAACCTTGTGTATCCCGATATGAACATCAAGATGCAGGAAGGATTGGTTAATACCTACAGGGAGAGCGGATTCCTGCCCGAATGGGCAAGTCCCGGACATCGTGGCTGTATGGTTGGAAATAATTCGGCTTCGGTCGTTGCCGACGCTTATTTAAAGGGACTTAGAGGTTACGATATCGAAAAACTCTGGGAAGGCGTAGTGCATGGAACGACGCATGTACATCCGAGAGTGTCATCGACAGGCAGGCTCGGACACGAATATTACAACGAACTCGGATATGTGCCTTACGACGTGAAAATCAACGAAAGCGCTGCCCGTACTCTGGAATATGCTTTCGACGACTGGTCGATATACAAACTTGGGAAAGCGCTGAACAAACCGGACGAAGAAATCGGAATTTATGCAAAACGTGCAATGAATTACAAAAATCTGTTTGACCCCGAACATAAACTGATGCGCGGCAAAAACAAAGACGGTTCGTTTCAATCGCCTTTCAATCCCTTGAAATGGGGCGACGCTTTCACCGAAGGAAACAGTTGGCATTACACATGGTCGGTGTTCCACGACCCGCAGGGACTGATTAATTTAATGGGTGGTAAACAGGAATTTAACCGGATGATGGATTCGATATTCAGCGTTCCGCCATTGTTCGACGAAAGTTATTATGGAGGCGTAATTCACGAAATCAGGGAAATGCAAATCATGAATATGGGTAACTATGCGCATGGAAATCAACCGATACAGCATACGATATATCTGTACAGCTATTCGGGCGAGCCGTGGAAAGCGCAATACTGGGTGCGGGAATGTATCGACAAACTGTATTCCGCTACGCCCGACGGATATTGTGGCGACGAAGATAACGGTCAAACTTCGGCATGGTATGTGTTTTCGGCGTTGGGATTTTATCCGGTATGTCCGGGTTCGGGCGAGTATGTACTTGGTTCGCCGCTGTTTAAGAATGTAACTTTGAATCTTCATAACGGTAAAAAAGTTACTGTCGCAGCGCCCGATAACGATAAATCGAAAAGATATGTTTTGTCGATGAGCGTGAACGGCAAAAATTATACAAAAAATTATATAACACACGAAACGCTAATCAAAGGCGCAAGTATCGACTATAAAATGTCCGAATCGCCTAATGTAAAAAGAGGTACGGATGATGCGGATTTCCCATATTCTTTCTCAACCGAATTGAAATGAAAGTATATTTTGTTACAGGAGAGCCGTCGGGCGATTTGTTGGCTTCGAGTTTGATGAAAGCGTTGAAAGCAAAGACGCCCAATGTGGAATTTTACGGCGTAGGCGGCGAAACAATGAAGTCGCACGGACTCGAAAGTCTGTTCAATATGGCGGAACTCACGGTGATGGGCTTCTTTGAGGTTGTCCCGAGACTTCCGCTGATATTGAAACGGATAAAACAGACTGTCGCCGATATCGAAAAAGTTGTTCCCGACGTCATAATCACCGTCGATAGCTGGGGATTTGTGAGCGTGCTGCTTTCGCGTCTTAAAAAGAAGGGTATAACAATTCCGAAAGTGCATTATGTGGCGCCTCAGGTGTGGGCGTGGAAAAAAGGCAGGGCAAAGAACGTCGCAAAACTTACCGACCGCCTGATGACGCTTCTGCCTCATGAACCGAAATATTTTGAAAAATACGGGTTAAAATGTGATTTTGTAGGACATCCGGTTGTCGAAAACAGGATTGACGAAATCGACGCCGGCAATTTCAGAGAAAGATACAATATCCCTTCAAACGCCTGTATCTTATCTGTTTTGCCCGGAAGCCGAAACAGCGAAGTGAAAATACTTATTCCGGTTTTCAAGGAGGCAATTGACATACTTTCTACGAAAATCAACAATCTGTTTGTGGTCATTCCTACTGTCGAAACAGTTATTGCCGAAGTGAATAAAGCGTTTAAAAACAGCGCTGTCCCCTGCCGTATCATTACAGGACGCAACGAACGATACGCCGCATTCAAACAGAGCATAGCGGCAATAGCGGCGTCAGGAACAGTGTCGCTGGAACTCGCATCCTGCAAAACGCCTCACATAATTGCATATACATTTAATCCTCTCACTAATTTCCTTGCCGACATATTCGTGGACGTAAAGTACGCCAATCTGATAAACATGCTTTGCGATAAGGAAATTATTCCCGAATTTACACTCGACAAATGCCGTGCCGACCTGATTGCCAACAAAATATTAGAACTCACGGACAGCGAAACTGCCAGAAAAATGATAGCGGAAACTACCGCAGGTCTGCAAAAACTGCGACTCCCGGACATATTGCCATCGGAAAAAGCCGCTGAAATAGTAATCGAAGAATTGACACATATCAATCCGTAATCCAAAAAAATGTGTACCTTTCCTTTATAAATCCCACGAATTCAGTTCATAGTTATTTTATCTATCAAACTGATATACAGTATATATTTGTTATACTTTATATCACATAAGACAAAACAATA
>JAISXV010000124.1 GCA_031270335.1 Prevotellaceae bacterium
CCCGAATTTGCCCACATCGACGCCGAAGCGAAACAGTTTGTCATCGAAGGTCATGGCGTCGAACCCGACATAGTCGTCGATAACGACCCCGCAAAAGAATACGCCGGCGAAGACCAGCAGTTAGACAAGGCTATCGAGTTGATATTGCAGGAACTGAAAACCAATCCGGTAAATGTTCCCGACAAATTCCCGAAATATCCGGATAAGTCGAAATAAAATATATACTTTTGCGACCGTTAAAAGATAAATAAATATGGCATTAATTAAGTCTATTTCAGGAATAAGAGGAACTATTGGAGGGCAGCTTGGCGAAGCTTTGACCCCTTTGGACACAGTCAAATTTGCAGGCGCCTATTCGACGTGGATTAAAAAAAGGAATAAAACGTGCGAACGACCGAAGATTGTTGTCGGCAGAGATGCCCGTCTTTCGGGCGACATGGTGAACAGACTGATCTCCGGAACATTGATTGCTTCGGGAGTGGATGTTATTGATTTGGGTCTGGCGACAACTCCGACAGTCGAAATGGCTGTAACCGGTCTGCAGGCTAACGGCGGTATTATTCTCACAGCCAGTCACAATCCCAAACAGTGGAACGCCTTGAAACTGTTGAATGAACAAGGCGAATTTCTTAGCGACGTTGATGGAAAAGCGTTGCTGGCGATCGCCGAAAAGTTGGAATTTGATTTTGTCGAAGTCGATAATCTCGGACAAATAACTTATAATGACACATATACCGGCGAGCATATCAAGGCAGTGTTGAGTTTGCCTTTGGTGGATATCGACGCTATCTACAGGGCGAATTTCAAGGTTGTGGTTGATGCTGTAAATTCGGTAGGAGGAATTGCAATACCAAGATTATTAGCTTCTTTAGGCGTCCATGTTGTTGAATTGAACTGTACGCCTGACGGACAGTTTCCGCACAATCCCGAACCGCTTCCGGAGAATTTAACGGAGATAGCTAAAGCCGTTCCCGTAAACAACGCCGACTTGGGAATCGTTGTTGACCCTGATGTTGATCGGTTGGCTCTTGTTTGCGAAGACGGCTCGTTTTTCGGCGAAGAATACACTCTGGTTGCAATCGCCGACTATGTGCTTGGGAAAACCGTCGGCAACACTGTGTCGAATCTTTCGTCGTCGAGGGCGTTGAAGGATATCACCGAAAAACATGGCGGTCAATACTTTTCTTCGGCTGTGGGCGAAGTGAATGTTGTCGCCGAAATGAAACGGGTAAACGCGGTCATCGGCGGCGAAGGAAATGGCGGAGTGATTTATCCTGAACTGCACTACGGACGTGACGCTTTGGTTGGCGTGGCGCTGTTTCTTTCGCATCTTGCACAGAAAAGGATTAAATGTTCGGAATTGAGAGCGCAATATCCGGATTATTTTGTGTCGAAAAACAAAATTACGCTTACTCCCGATACTGACATCGACAGAATATTGCAGAACATAAAAGACAAATATTCTTCATACCGGATATCGGATATCGACGGCGTACGTGTCGATTTCGACAGCGAAAAGAAATGGGTACATCTTCGGAAATCAAATACGGAACCGATAATCAGGATATACGCCGAAGCCTCATCTGAAAAGGAAGCTTCGGAATTAGCAAAACAGATTATTTTGGCAGTAAAATATACATGATTTTTAAGAAAATATTAACAGCACTATTTTTCTCCTGTTTGTTTTTTCCGGTGTATTCGCAACAGAATTACCGTTTTCCGTTAGACAGGACTTTGTCGATGTCGGCAAATTTCGGGGAATTGCGGACTAACCATTTTCATGCAGGAATAGATTTGAGGGTCGGAGGAGCGTCGGGAGCAAAGGTTTACGCAATCGAAGCGGGACATGTATCGAGGATTTACGTCAGCGGAACGGGATACGGTAAAGCGCTCTACATCGAACATCCCGACGGTCATACTTCCGTGTATGCGCATTTAGACAGGTTCGCAGGGAAAATCGCCGAATATGTCGAAGAATATCAGTATAAACGACAACGTTTTCACGTGAACGATTACACCGATACGACACTGTTGCCGGTGAAAAAGGGCGACCTGATTGGTTATGCCGGAAACACCGGTTCGTCGTTTGGCGCTCATCTGCATTTCGAAATCAGGGAATCGCAACTGCAAGCGCCATTGAATCCTGTGACAAAAGGCTATATCACGCCGAACGATAATATTCCGCCAAAGTTTCATCGTGTTGCAATCTTCACGCTCGACACAATAAACGACGTCACGCGTCCGCGTCTGTTGAAATCTGAAACGATGGTCAAAAAAACCAAAAACTATGCGCCCGAGAAAACATCAACCTTCGAAGTTTGCAATCCGATATTTATCGGTATAAATGCAAACGACTATCAGCCCGAAAACACAAGCCGTCACGGAATATATCAGATGAAAGCGTATTTAGATAACGAACTGTTTTACAGTTTCAATATGGACGGATTCGAGTTTAAATACACCAAGTACATCAACAGTTTTATTGCTTTCGACGAACTCACGGACAATAAAATCACGTATATCAAGACATATATCGAAGACGGAAATAAAATCCCGTTTTACAAATCAATCAAAAACAAAGGTTTGATAATCCTGAAAGACACTTTGCCTCATAATGTTAAAATCGAACTGTTCGACGATTTACAGAACAAAAGCACGGCAGAATTTCGAATCCGTAAAAGCGCAAAGGTGGCGACAAAACATCAGACCGTCAATCCGGCGCAGTTTATCACTATGAACCGGAACATCGCTTTCGAATACTACGAAGACAGTCTCGAAGTATATATCGAACCTGAATCGCTGTACAGCAATGCATTGTTCAAAGCGAGCAAAACCGGAACTCCGGCAGGCGCATATTCTACGTTATGGAATTTCGGATACGAAAATATCCCCCTCCACAATCTTATGAAACTGAAAATCAAACCCGCCGAATTGCCTTCGCATTTGAGGGAACACGCATTTATTGCCCGTCAAAACAAAAAAGATGAAGATATCTCGCATTGTGGCGGTCGGTTCGATACAAGCGGGTTTCTGGTTACGGATGTGTCGTCGTTCGGCAGTTATTTTATTGCCGTTGATACCGTTCCACCAAGAGTATCGGTCAAGTCGAAGAGTAACAGTTTCAGCGCGGCAAGCAAACTGACAGTCACTCTGGACGACAATATTTCGGGAATCAAATCGTGCGACGGATACATTGACGGCGAATGGGTTCTGTTCGAACATGATCCGAAAACGAAATCAATGACTTACACGTTCAGCCAAAAACAAATGGGCGTAAAAGGTAAAAAACGACAGTTGAAGGTCGTCGCTACCGACAACTGTAATAATAATACTGAATTTTTATACGAATTTATTTATTAAAAACTATGTAATAAAAATAAGGAGGAACCATCAAGATGAACGGTTACGAAAGAATCAAAGCAGCCTTGTCGGGAACGATGCCCGACAGGCGTCCCGTGATGTTGCATAATTTTATGCCTGCAATACGGGAAGCGGGGTACACGATGAGAGAATATCGCACCGACCCCGAAATTGCAGCGGAATGTCATATCCGCTATGCCGAAAAATACAGGCTCGACGGAGTACTTTTCGACGTCGATACGGCGATCACAGCCTCGGCAATCGGAGCGCCGGTCGATTATCCCGAAGACGAGCCGGCAAGGATGCACGAAATTTTCCTCGAATCGCTCGACGAAGCAGACAAACTCGCCGATATCGACATTTCGCAGCATCCCAGAATACAGCATTCGCTGGAGGCTGTACGCCTGATAAAAAAACATTTCGGCAGCGAACTTTTTGTCAGGGGCAATTGCGATCAGGCGCCTTTTTCGCTTGCCTGTTCGATGCGCGGTCCCGAAAATTTCATGATGGACTTGTTTATGGACGAAGAAAGGGTGGTGCATCTGTTGAAATATACGACCGGAATATGTCGGCAATTTATCCGTCTGATGTCGGCGACGGGCGCCGACATGTTGTCGAACGGCGACAGTCCTGCCGGTCCGAGCATGATTTCGCCCGAGATGTACGAAAAATTTGCTATGCCTTACGAAAAAGAACTTGTCGATGAAGCGCATCGTTGCGGGTTGCCGTACCTGCTGCACATCTGCGGCGATACGCGATTGATTTTGTCGCAGATGAACCGGCTCGGACTCGACGCTGTGGAACTCGACTACAAAACTCCGATAGAAAACATTTTCGAAGTGTTCGGCGTCACAACCACGCTGTTCGGAACGATCGACCCAAGCGGAGTTATCGCCCTGGGTACGCCCGAAATGGCGCGTGAAGAAAGCGTCAAGATTCTTGACGTCTATCGCAACAGCCCACGGTTGGTTCTCGGCGCAGGCTGCGCTATCCCGCCAATGGCTCCCGAAGAAAATATACGCGCAATTGTTGATTCGATATTGTAGAATGGAATTTTAATTAAATTGATATGACAACAAATAATAAAAGTCGGCTATTGCCGATTATCGTGATGGTTATTCTGTTTGGGATAATCTCGTTTGTGACAAATCTTGCCGCTCCGATGGGCGTGATTGTCAAGGCGCAGTTTCAGTTTTCGAACTTTTTGGGAATACTTGGTTCGTGCGCTAATTTTCTTGCTTATGCCTGTATGGGTATTCCATCGGGGATTTTGCTGCAAAAGTATGGTTACAGGAAAACTGCATTGACGGGTATCGCCATTGGTCTTGTTGGCGTTTTCATTCAGTATCTGTCGGGCGTGTTTTCGAGTTTCACGATTTACCTGACCGGCGCGTTTGTAGCGGGATTTTCGATGTGCGTTTTGAACACGGTTGTCAATCCGATGCTGAACACTCTTGGCGGCGGCGGAAACAAAGGGAATCAACTGATTCAAGTCGGCGGGAGTTTTTACTCGTTCATGGGAATCGTAACTCCAATTTTCGTTGGCGCTCTGGTTGGCGAGGTTACGAAAAACACGGTTATCTCAAATGTGAATCCTTTGCTGTTTATGGCAATGGGAATCTTTGCGATGACATTCGTGGCGCTGCTTAGTCTGCGTTTGCCCGAACCTGACCTCTCCCCCAGCCCCTCCCCACAGGGGAGGGGAGTGGACACGCACGATTCTTCCACACAGACGCACGAGCTTTCACAGACGCATCAACGCAAATACAGTGCATGGTCGTTTCGGCATTTTGTGCTGGGCAGCATCGGCGTGAGTTGCAGCGTAGGCGTCGAAGTCGGGATTGCCGGGACAATGAACCTGTTCCTGACAGACATGACCGTAGGCGTCGGAGGCAAATTGACAGCCGAAGTCGCCGGATTCGTTACGGGGACGTATTTTTTGCTGATGGTTGTCGGACGGTTTATCGGCGCCTCTGTCGGAGCGCGGGTGTCGGGACGGACAATGCTGGCGTCGGCAATGACACTCGGGATTGCCTTGTTGCTGGCAGCGATTTTCTTGCCGGTGACGGTGCGGACGCCTTTTCCGGTATTCACAGGCGGATCGTTTGTGATTGCCGACGTGCCGATAAATGCTTTATTCCTTGTGTTGACGGGACTTTGTACGTCCGTGATGTGGGGTTGCGTTTACAATCTGGCGGTCGATGGTCTGGGGAAATATCTTGCATCGGCGTCGGGCATTTTCATGATGATGGTCGGCGGTGGCGCTCTCCTGATGATGGCGCAAAACCAGATAGCCGACATGATTTCTTACATGGCGTCATACTGGGTTCCGCTCGCAGGATTTGCGTATCTGCTGTTTTACGCACTCAAAGGGTCTGTAAATGTGAATAAAGACATTCCAATTGAACCTCAAACAACCAAAATAGATATGGGGCGATCTGAAAAATTTTTACCATAATAAATTAAATGACTCAAGGTTCCCACCTATTTTAGTTGAAAGAATTACATGTAATTAACAAAAATCTATTTTATGTAACTAAGTAATAAACAGGGAAATGTGTAAAAACACCGTTAACATTGATTATGTATTAATTGCCTGAAAGGCAATTAAAAATATACTCAATACTAATCATGTCTTTGTTTATTTTACTGTATTTGGTCTTCGATAACATTCTTTGCGTAATCCTTTGCGTCCCTTGCGTTCTTTGCGGTTAAGTCTTCGAATATTTTTTAACCGCAAAGAACGCAAGGATATCGCAAAGACGTTATTTAGAAGAAAAATATTTTCTTCGATTAATTCGTTAAATATAAACAAATTATCTTAACAGAACATATTTTTTCAGGTTTAAAACATAGCAAATTTTTTGTAACATTTTTCTCTTATTAATAATAAGGATAAGTAATTAATAATTTTAAAATAAATATAATGGAAAATAGTAAAGATGCACAAGAAATGAGAAAACTTTTGATTACAGGAATATTATCTATCCTATGCCTACTATTCGTGGGTTGTACTGAAACTGAACAAGATGAGCCCAATACTTTAGTAAACTATACCAAGTTTGAAAAGTATTTGATTGATGGTTGTAAGGTTAAAATTGAGCAAATTTATCTAATGCCTGGTGCGCACACCATACCCAACTTGGATGAGCCTGTCGATGAATTATTCAAGCCAGGACAAACCCTGGTTAATTTAGGTTTTCAAACGTTAAATTATCAGAATGATTATATTTTAAATGGTTTAGAACAAGGTGAAGTTTGGAGTTGTGATTTTAATTCAGATACCACAATAATCTATTATGAACTGGGTTACGGCAGTACTTATCAGGTGATGGAAAGGACCGACGTGAATTATTATGAAATAATTACTTGCGACAGCAAATATGGTCCACGATTGTTTGCTGCAGAATGGCGACCTGATAACCCTTACAATTATAGAGGTCGAGAAAATATAACGTTTAATATCCAAACGTATCATAATAATAAATGGGAACAGACTAATCTTAAACTTACCGTATTGACTTTCAGCGGCAAAGCCCTTTTTGAAAGTGAAGATTATTTCTACATGGATACTAACGGCATATACGAACTTGGGCAGTTTATAACTGCACCACTAACTGGGTCGCAAGTTGCCCAAATTATTCAAAATGGAACGGAAGGTGTAGATTATGAATTATACCTTTCAAATGGATATACAACGTATAAAATAGGTGAGAATTTCTATATACCTACAATATTTAACACGTATAAATACGTGGGTACAACCAATCAGAATGGTATGATTAATGGTTATACTTATCATTATTATAGATTTAAGTTCAGGTTTGTTGAATGATGACCAAAGCAGATTTTTATATTGAAATGGTTCACCTCTGTCCGCTGTAAATATTCTTTGCGTCCCTTGCGTTCTTTGCGGTTAAGTCTTCGAATATTTTTTAACCGCAAGGGACGCTAAGAACGCAAAGATATCGCAAAGAAGTCAAACCAAACTTTGAAGATCGGGCGTAAAGAAAAACCACTGTATTTAAAGAAAAACAATTAAGAGACAAAAAACAAACAACTTATAACAGTCCGTCATTCTGAACTTGTTTCAGAATCCTCTGCACAAGAGAGATTGCGGGTCAAGCCCGCAATGACGGTTAGTAGCCTGCGATTTACCATCCCATTCAATCTTATTTTCGACCCATAAAATAAGGTACAAAGGTGAGGGATTATGCAGGCTACTAAGGTGTTTTAAGGAAAATAAGGTTTCTTATTTAATCGCAAAAAAACAGTAGTTGCGAGCGATCGGACGCGACCGAACATAATTACGGGCGTAGTTGTGTGAGCCGGCTTGGAATTTGGTCTTCGATAATATTCTTTGCGTTCCTTGCGGTTAAGTCTTCGAATATTTTTTTACCGCAAGGGACGCTAAGAACGCAAGGATATCGCAAAGACGTTATTTAGAAGAAAAATATTTTCTTCGATTAATTCGTTAAATATAAAGAGATTATCTTAACAGAACATATTTTTCCAAGCTTAAATACATAAAAACATAGCAAATTTTTCGTAACATTTTTCTCTTATTAATAGATAAGGATAAGTAATTATGGAAATGAAAAAGGCATACAGAATTGATAACAGAGATTTTGATTGTGGTGATATAATAAAACCGCAGAATGATTATATTGGCGATTATAATAAAGTGGAAGATTTATTTAAGAATAATGAAAAAATAATAAAATAACAGGTAAATTAAGTATTGATATGAAAAAAGTAAATCTATTTTTAGTCAGTTTGGTTGCAGCAGTAACCTTGAGCGCCGGATTATCCTCTTGCGGGAACAACAATTCTAAAAGAGAAAACTCAAACAATGCAGAGACGCAGCAAAAAGAAATACCTCCCAAAATACAGGAAGCGTATGAGTATATTAAAGGACAAACTTTTACGGCAACTTACAGCGCTCAATCCGGAATATCGGTATATAATTCAACATTGACGTTGACATTCAATCCTGTAAACGAACAGGAAGGGACTGTATCGGTGAAAATCATTCAAGAAGTAAACTCTCTTGTCGATAGTGGTAAAAGTAATACCGACCATAAGACCGTTCATTATAATATTCAGGAAGATGGTAAAATAATTATGGATGCTAATGATTATATTTATTTCCAAAAATCATCATCTGGACTGACTTCTAACTGGGAAGATCCTAATGGTTCAACGTTCACCTTTTATAAATAAAAGGTGAAGTAAATAATAACTAAATATTTAACAGTTAAATTTGTAATAAGAAAATGAATACAATCACTTATTTTCGCACATGGTCGCTCAGCAATGGAGAAGTAGTGACATTTGCTACCGAGACAGACCGTCAGATAAAGGAAGTCGGCGCTGCCGTATTAGGGATAGAGGCGATTCATCCTCTATATTCCGACCTGACGGACAAGTTAGAACAGACCTATCAGGTTGCCGCGGGTAATCCTGTAACAGCCGAAAAGGAAAAGGCGGAATATCATCGCGGCAATCGTTATGGCGCGTTCGTTGCGTTTGTCCGCAACGCTCTTTACGACAGTAATCCGGTAATAGCTGAAGCCGCCGAAAACATCATGGACGCAGTGAACAGCATGGGTAATCCCACCAAACTCGGCGACAGCAAGGAAACCGCCGAACTTCACAGTCTTGTTGCACGTCTGGATCCGCTGTCGTCTCAAATCGCAGTTATTGGCGCCGGCAACCGTTTACAGGAACTTGATTTCGCCAACCGTGAATTTGAACGCCTGCAAAACGAATGGTATAAGGCAGGCGCACAAAAATTGCCCGGCAATCTTTTCGCCATACGCAAACAATGGACACCTGTGTATAAAAGCATAATGTACCATATCAATGCGTTGATCGAAATTAACGGCGTCGAACCTTACAAGGCTTTTGCCGATGCTCACAACAAAACTATTGCTTCTTATCGCAATATCCTGGCGCAACGGAAAGGTCTGCGCGAAGCAAACAAAGCAAATGCTACGGAAAAGGCGGAATAAAAAGACAAAAAATAAATAATTTGTGGCTAAAAAAATAGAGTGTCCCTGTAACAATCTTCGAGTTTGAAAGCACAGTCGTTGAATTTCGGCGGTCCGGTTTTGCTTTATTTTAATGTTGCTACCATAATACATGGATTATCATCAAAATCACAAGTTTTCATTATTTCTTGCAAATTTTCAACCATTTGTTCTACAGGAATTTTATCTTTTTCCAATTGTTTCTTAAAATTATACGCATGAAACACTGTAAGTAATTTATTATCTTCCGTTACATTATCTCCAAACATGGAAGGACCTTTTTCATTTGTAAAACCGGCGCCAATATTAAATCCTGTCTTTTCATTTTTCAGATAAATAACCTGTCCGAATTTATCGTTATAATTACCGGAAAAGAAAAAATAGTTAGCGCTTTCCATCATTTTAGATATTTCATTTTTGCCACTTATCATATATCCATCCTGCGCACTTAATTTGTTCTTATATTTCAAATCATATTTTTCAATAATTGTCTTTTCATTAACGATTTTGTAAATAATATCATCTCGACATTCCCAAAATGTGAGAGTATCGTTTACATTTTGAAAAAACGAGCGCATATGTGTCGCCATACTGCTAGCTTGAGATTGTTCTATCTTATAATCTGATGTTAACAAATCTGCAATTTTATCTAAATTTTTATTGAATATGGATATACGATAGTCGTTATTGTATGCAAATTCGGGATAATTATATTGAGCAGCTATTAAAGAATCATTTAAAACTGCAAATTTATCGGGTTGCGATGTCATTTTCTTTTCAATAAGAACTTTACCGTTTAAATCATATTTAATTATTTTCAATTGTATTCGGTCCATTGTATATATTGACGAATCGGATACAAGAAAATCGAATATGGTAATATATTCACCGGGACCTTGCCCTATGCTGCCTATTTTTCGAATAAATTTCCCCGATATATCAAACATGAGAATAGCTTGAGTTTTATCCAAAATAAAAATGTTTCCATTTTTTATTTTGACTTGCCTTATCTGACCTATCAAAGATTCTTCCGAAGTTTCAAGTTGAATATAGTCAATATGTGAAGAAATTTCGGAAATGTTCATCTGTCTATTGTTTTCAACACATGCAGCAATATCAATCTCTCCTTCAGTATAGGTAACAGTATGTTTACACGAAAAGGTGAGCGCCACAACTACAAGTAAACTTAATAAAATACATCTAAATTTTTTCATATCTTTATCTTGTTTTACGTCCGTTCCTTAGGCGGACTTTTAATTAATAAAATTTAGATACTGACATATTATATGCAATTTCCGTGCCAAAGTAAATTCAATTCTTGTGATTGACGGAGAATATTCTAAATCACAATGAATTATAATGGAAATTTTTTTTTAGTCAAATGTCGAAAGGGCAAAACAGTACCATTTTGGGACTGTTCGGTATCAAAATGGCACTATCGATTTTTTCCAAATTCTAATACCTTCCTGACTTCGACAATGCGTCACCCAAATCGGTAACACAAAATTCATAATATATCGATTTGCAAATTGTTATAAAATACGCGTTGGAAAAGTGTCGAAGTCAGGAAATAATTTGTGGCTAAAAAAATAGAGTGTCCCTGTAACAATCTTCGAGTTTGCAGGGACACTCTTTTAATTAACATGTCAAGCGACATTTGTTCTTAATTCGGCAACTTAAACTCCTGTAAGGTGATATAAATCACGGCATCTTCTTCGAGTTTGAAAGCACAGTCGTTGAATTTCGGCGGTCCGGTTTTGCTTTTGGCGTTGTTGCTAAGCCCCGTCTTTTCAATCGGAATACCGAATTGACCGGTATCCAGTTTGTAGTTGTCATTTTCGTCGTGAAAAATCGAGACAGCATATTTGCCTGTGGCTATGCTGTCGATGACAACCGTTACCTCGTTTTTATCCGCTTTGACGATTACGCCATAAGCAGCTTTACGGAGAAATCCTGCCGAATCGTACACTCCGACAAGGATTTGTCCTTGCAATTTTTCGATGCCATCAATTACGATGGTCAATTTGTTTTGTGCGTTAAGCCCGCTTGCTACAAGCAGCATTAACATGAATAAACTTTTTTTCATTTCTGGATCAGAATTTATAGTCCTGAATCAAGTTCAGGATTAGAATTTACAGAATTATTAATTATTAATTATTAATTGTTAATTATCAAAGTGATTTTAATTGATTTAACGTTTTTGAATGACTGAGCGTGATGAACACGCCGACAATAAAGAAACGCGAATATGCCGCTGTGATTTCTTTTCGTAATCCGGGCGTGATTCGCGAATATTCGTAGCCGTAAATATTTTTTTTACCCAAAATGTTCTGACAGCCAAAATGTACGACAATCCACTGTTTTGGAAGATACGACCATGAAAAATCTGCACGACTGCGAAAAGGCGTTACGCCTGACTTCGTTCGTGGAAATTCGTCGCTGTAATACGGCGTTCCCGATGAAATATTGTAACTCGTGCCGATTAAGGATTTTAGCGGAGCAATCCAGTATTTCGTCGTGAGATTAAACGAGTGTCGGGCTACATAAGGCGGAACGACGGCTTCGGAAAAATCGTCGTATTTCTTTTTCGTGTTGTTGAAAGAATATGTGACCCAGTATTCCAGAGTTTTGAAATCGCTTTTCCAGAAAACATCGGCGCCCCAGCCGCGTCCATATCCCGAATTATCAATGAATTGACTCTGCCGGTAAGCGACCGCATCATTATACTGTTTGTAATATGCGTCAAACTGAAATTTGTTGTTTTTATTGACATAACTGTACGAAGCAGTTGCCTTGCGTACCGATGTAAATCCAATATTGTCAGACATTTTCAAGTAATCCATCGAAGGCAGTTGGAAATAATCGCCCGCCGCTATCGAAAGGATATTTTCGGCGTTCAGCCTGTATGCCAAATACAGTCGTGGAGCAAGATTGAATCGTTTCAGATACACGGAATATTCGCCTCGCAGACCTGCGCTTGCTGTCAGGTTACGGCTCAAAAGCAGTTTGGCGTCGTTATAGACGGCGACAAGACGATTGCTAATGTTACGGCTGTAATCAACGTCAAATGAGTACGTTTCTTCGTACGGATTGACGATAAATTCCACGCCTGTTCGGTTCACGATTTTTCCCGATCGATATTGCAGAGTGATTTTGTTGTGATTCCAGACGTTTTGCGTAACGAGTTTATCGTTTTGTTGTTTCACTTCCGTTCCCGAATACCGGTCAACAATCAGATTTGCAGCCGCCGACAGCGATAATTTACTGTTGTCGAAAGTGTGGTAAAAATTCAGCTGACCATAGATATATGCCTGTTTTATATCGTTTTCAAATTCAATGCCGTCCACATTGTTATAAGTATATAAACCGGCGCCGTAATTGCCGTTTGCTTGAGCCGTCAGTTTTGTGCCGGTTGCAAATTCCTTTGTCAGGAAAAGGTCGGTATTGACTGATTGATAAGGCTTTTTACTGTTATAGATGCTGCTGACTGTCTTTTCGAGAAAAAACTGATTCGAATAATCAAGACTTGCACGGTAAGAATATGACGATTTTCTGTCAATTTGCGTCACGCCGGCGGCAAATGGCAGAATAGCAGAGAAGTCGGTCTTTGCCGTCATCTGTTCACGTTCTTTGGTATTGAGATTCACGACTCCCGACAAAGCCTGTCCAAATTCCGCATTGAATCCGCCTGACTGCAAGACTGTTCCCGAAAACAAATCGGGAGTGAAACGGCTTCGCACTCCGACGTTTTTTGCCGACGACGAATATGGATTAGCAACAATCAAGTCGTTGATATAGAACTGCGATTCGCTGGAACTGCCGCCGTGAATAATCAGTCGACCGTCGTTGTCGTTGGTCTGCACGCCGGGCAAAACCCGCATGTTTCCAATGATATCCGCCATTGCCGCCGGATTGGTAAGAATGTCGAAGGTGGACATCTGATGCGTTTGCGCCGAATAATCGCTGAAACGTCCGTTGCGTGAAGCCGAAACCGTCATTGTTCCGAGACTGTAAACGCTGTCGAGCAACACAACCCGCATGGTTTGCTGTCCACGGTTCACAATCATCGTTTTTGTCTTGTAACCAACCGATTGGAACGATATCGAACGCTGTTTCAACGTATCGGAATATGTGAGCGCAAACATTCCCTCGCTATCCGACACAGTCTGTATCAGTCCGTTATTGAAATTGACCGATACGCCTGCGATTGCATTGCTGTTTTTGTCCGTAATTTCTCCTGTCAGCCTTGTTTGCGCCTGTACGACAATGTTGTAATTAATCAGCATGATAAATAATATGTATCTCCTCATAATTTTATAAATTAGTTTATATTGTAAACCAATTTGGCTAAAAAAATAGTATTTACGTATGTATCTCATTGTTATTTTTTTATATATGTTTGCAGATTTTTAACATACTCATCAAATGCATTGATTCCCTTATCCGTTATTTTGCAGACAGTTCTCGGCATTTTACCTTGAAAAGTCTTTGTAACTTGAATATAACCCGCTTCGTTCAACTTGTCAATTTGCACGCTCAGATTGCCCGCAGTTGCGCCGGTTTGTTCTCGAAGATATACAAAATCGGCTTCTTCGACGCTGATAAGCAACGATATAACCGCTAAACGCAGTTGCGAATGTAATAACGGGTCTAAACTTTTAAACATGATGTTTTTTTGCTAATTTGTTCAATTTATATCCGGGAACGACAAATCCGATAACCATGCAAACGGCTAAAATACCGAACTGTATAAGCGCTCCATTTCCGGCAAACAAAATGGTTGCCAACATGCTAAACAATGAGCCTGTCCACATTGCAAAGGCGCCATATAAAAATGGACGGAACCGACAGGCTCTGGCGGTAATAAATTCGCCAATACCTGTTATCAAAATAATTATCGGATTAATCATGTAAAAGATGCTGTATTCGTGTAAAGAATAAGCAAATCCGAAAACCATGACTATAAAAATAGCCATTGAAATTCCGAAAGCATACCATACCGATGAAATAATATTGTCGATATGCGATTTCACAATAGCCGATTTGCGGCGTTTACGTTGTAAGGCAAAAGACCCAATCCATGCCGGTAACATTATCCACCAAATATTAAACGATAAATTCGGCGGCGCCGACAAACCGATTAATACGAAGACCAACACAATGTTTAACAAGGCTGTTATCGCTACCATCGAACCCCAATAAATCATGAAGGTTCCGCTGCCTTTCTGTACATTGTTTCTTGCGCGGTCTATCATCTCGCTGATTACCGCCAAACTTTCCTGTTCTGTAAATTTTTTATCCATTTTAATACCTTTTTTAATAATAAATCTGGGCGCAAAGGTAAACAAGTTTATGATATAAACCAAATTTTTCTGCA
>JAISXV010000143.1 GCA_031270335.1 Prevotellaceae bacterium
ATAGGCGTAATCTGGTATTCGTACAAAATTTACGGCTTGATGAAGTTTGACTTCGACAAAAATATCAGCAACAATATCTATTATGTCAACAGATATAATATCCAAATGAAGTGGGAAAAACCGGTTAGTGCAATCGCCGTTTCTGTTATTTTAATTTTTGGAATATTAAGATTTGTTGAAGTAAAAGCAAATATGTTTTCTTGGATTGTTTTGGTTTGCTCCATATTGTTTCTCATATTATTCATTTATTGGTTCTACCGGAGAGTTTATAGTAAGAATATCAATTCTGTATTAAAAAGCCTGGAAGAACTGAAAGCGCTCAAAGATTGATGCCATACCTGAAAAAACGATTAAGGCGCACAGAATAAAAAAATATGCAGTTTAAAAAAAATGATTACCTTTGCGCCGCGAAATTAATGATAGAAATGATAGAAAGATATACTATATACCGCACTTTTTCGAGACGTATGCCCGTGGGGGCATGAGGTTATAATTTATTCATTTACATACAACACAATCTTTTTTAAATAAAATAATAATATAATTCCGGAAGCGGAATTTTGTAAAACAAACCATAGTATTATAAGATGAAAGTATTAAAATTTGGCGGTTCATCTGTAGGTTCGGCAGATGTTATCTATAATGTAAAACGAATCGTTGAGGCTGAACGTGAACCTGTAATAGTTGTAGTATCAGCCGTTGGCGGCATTACCGACCGTCTGATAGGAGTATCGCGTCTGGCGGCGCAGGGCGCCGAATATAAGACGGCATACAACGAAATCACTGATATACACAAAACTTTAATCTATCAAACCGTTGCAGCCGATAAAGCCGACCTCGTGTTCGAAAAGACTGCCGTCATGCTCGAAGAACTGTGCAAGATATTGCAGGGCATATCGCTGATACGCGACCTGTCGCTCAAAACTTCTGACATGATTGTAAGTTACGGGGAACGGATTTCGTCGTTCTTTCTCAGTTACGTCCTCGAAGCGCAGTTGTTCGACGCCTCCAAATTCATCAAAACCAACCGTGAATTTAAACGACACATAGTAGATTTCGAACTCACTAACAAGTTAATACGTGAAACCTTCGCTGATATGCCGCAGGTGTCGATAGTACCCGGATTCATTTCGTCGGACGCTGTCAGCGGAGATATAACCAATCTTGGACGCGGCGGTTCCGACTACACAGCATCAATTATTGCCGCCGAACTCGGAGCTAACGTCCTCGAAATATGGACAGATGTGGACGGTTTCATGACCGCCGACCCGAAAGTAATCAACAATGCGTACGTCATCGAAAAACTCAGTTATCTCGAAGCGCTCGAGCTTTGCAATTTTGGCGCAAAAGTCATCTATCCGCCAACGATTTATCCTGTGTTTCACAAGAAAATTCCGGTACGGATAAAAAACACTTTCAAGCCGGAACTCAAAGGCACTTACATTTCGCAGGAACACGAAACCGCCAAAGATAAAAGTCTGATAAAAGGGATTTCGTCTATCAGCGACACATGTTTGATCACTGTGCAGGGACATGGAATGGTTGGCGTCATAGGCGTCGATTCCCGGATTTTCAACGCTCTTGCCGGCAACGGAATCAGCGTATTCTTAGTATCGCAGGCGTCGTCGGAGAACAGCATCACGCTTGGCGTCAAAAATGCCGACGCCGAATTAGCCGTGTCGTTGCTGAAAAAAGCCTTCGAAAAGGAAATAGCGCAACGTGAAATCGATCAGATTTTTGCTCAGAGCGACCTCGCTACTGTTGCCATCGTCGGCGAAAACATGAAAGACACGCCGGGCATAGACTCCCGACTGTTCAATTCGCTGGGACGTAACAGTATTAACGTCATTGCCATCGCGCAGGGAGCGCCGCAGATGCACGTGTCGGTAGTCATCAACAAAGAGAATCTGAAAAAGGCGCTGAACGCTATACACGACGCATTTTTCCTGTCGGAATATCAGGTAATAAACATTTTCCTGGCAGGAGTAGGCACTGTGGGCGGCAACCTGTTGAAGCAGATTAAAAACCAGATAGCCCCTTTGAGAGCTAACAATTCGCTCGAAATAAAGATTATCGGGCTGGCAAATTCGAAACATTTTGTCTGTAATAAAGAAGGTATCAACATCGAAAATTACAGGGACATCCTCGCTGCCGACCCCTCGGAAATCGAAGCGAAAGGCGGAAACGTCCTGCCCTCAACTCCGCAGATTATCAAAGAAAGCATCATCAACATGAACCTGTTTAACAGCATTTTCGTGGACTGTACGGCTAATGACGAAATTCCGTCGATATACGGAGACTTGCTGAAACACAGCATTTCGGTAGTGACGGCAAACAAAATCGCCGCTTCGTCGTCGTACGAAACGTATGCCGAACTGAAACAGTGCGCCCGTAAAAGCGGCGTCAAATTCCTGTTCGAGACAAATGTCGGCGCAGGTCTCCCGATTATCAACACGATAAATGCTCTGATCAACAGCGGCGACAGAATCATCAGGCTAGAAGCGGTGCTGTCGGGGACGCTGAATTTCATTTTCAACGTGTTGAGCGATGAAATTTCGTTGAGCAAGGCGGTGATGATGGCAAAGGAATCGGGCTATTCGGAACCCGACCCGAGAATTGACCTCAGCGGTAAGGACGTGATACGCAAGCTACTTATCCTATCGCGTGAAGCCGGATATCGTGTTGAACAAAGCGATGTCAAGGCAAACCTGTTTATTCCGGATAATTGTTTCGAAGGTTCGCAGGACGATTTCTGGTCGGAACTGAAGAAACTCGATAAAGATTTCGAACTCAAGAGAAAAGCCTTGGCTGAACAGGGAAAAAAACTCCGGTTCGTGGCAACGTTGCACAATACCGGAACAGCGGTGGAAACATCTGTGGGATTGCAGGAAGTGGACAGCCGTCACCCGTTTTTCGAACTCGAAGGAAGTAACAACATTATTCTGATTACAACAGACCGTTACAAGGAATATCCGATGGTGATAAAAGGCTATGGCGCAGGAGCCGACGTAACTGCCGCAGGAGTATTTGCCGATATTATCAGCGTGGTGAATATCAGGTAGAATCGGATTTTTAACCATAAAGGACACAAAGGTTTATCACAAAGGTCGCAAAGAAATTAACATTAGCGCCCTTTGTGTTCCTTGCGTGATCATATTTCTTCTATTTCGTATTTGTCTTTACCGATAAAAATCGCCGAAAGATATCGGATATCGGGACGACCGGCGAACATCGGTGAATTGCGGTATTTTTCAAGTTGAACACGCGCTTCTTTGCGTTTTGTTTCCAACACATTGTCAGTTGCGTCCTGTTTGGAGATATATTTGACTTCCCAAACCCATTCGTAAGGAACATCGGGATATAAATGACTACGCTGCATGTAAATATCCGTGTAGCCCTGACTTACTTCCAACTCTGTGATGGTCACATACAGATTGCTTTGAAATAAACAGTGTAACAGGATGATTTTGATGTATTTCTCATCAAACTTTATCAAATCGCGGTTCGACAGACGGCTGAAAATATTTTTGCTGACATACTCGATAAACAGATGAGGATTACCACTGTAGGCAAGTTCTATCAGCGCTATTCTCTGTTCTTTCATATCTATCAGGACATCCGGATTACAGTCGGCTGTCAACTGTTTAACATATTCCCAAAAGATAGTACGAATAGAATAGTTGGGAATTTTCAACCGTATCAAACCTCTCTCTACTTTATCAACAGTTAGCAGTCCCATATAAAACAGCAGTGAAGCAAAATTATTGGGATCAAGCAAATGGTCGATAGAAAATTTAGGGGACAATTCCGATAAGATACCGTTATTCTGCGCTATTTCCGTCAATTGCTCACGATTGTTTTTAATCAAACGTTTCACGCGTCCATAATCTATTTTAAGGTTGTCGTCGATAATATTTCCGATCAATTTAGGATGCAATATCTGTGCAAACAAGTATAGCATCATCGAAGGATTATATACCCTATGTTCTCCGTATTGATTGAAAAGATATCCGTTATAATACAATTCCATATCCACATTAATCATATTCGGCTCAATGCCGATTTCTTTCATCAAAGTACCAACCTCATCCTGTGTAAATCCCAGCATTTCATTATATATCGGGTCAAGCGACAGATTATTGGAGATATTGAATCCGCTGGTGACGTCATCAAGCATTACGGGAGTAATTCCGGTAAGGATAATACGGTCAATAACTGTTTTGCTACCCTCTTTCAATGTCTCCAATAATCTGTCACTTGACCCGATATATAATGAAATGCTGGGATTTACACGGGATGAGGTTGATACATTGATGAAAGAAATCGGCATTGAGCGGAATATGATTAATGTGAATATGGAATTGTATTATAACGGATATCTTTTCCACCAGTACGGAGAACAGCGGGTATATAATCCTTCGATGATGCTATACTTGTTTGCACGGATATTGCATCCTAAATTAACTGGAAACATTATCGACGACAACCTTAAAATGGATTATGGACGCGTGAAACGTTTGATTAGAAATAATCGTGAGCAATTGACGGAAATAGCGCAAAATAACGGTATCTTATCGGAATTAGTCCCTAAATTTTCTATCGACCATTTGCTTGA
>JAISXV010000166.1 GCA_031270335.1 Prevotellaceae bacterium
GCGAGGTTTGGATCAAACTGTTATCATTACTAATGAAAAAAATGCAAAGACTTTAGATTTCTTTGAAAATGCTGTTGCCGAACTGGGACAAAAAGCAGTGGATTCAAGAGATAGAGCCAGGATAGCAAGAGATAAGACTAAGGAAATATTAGATTATGTACATGAATTAAAAGTGGAGTTAATCAAAGTAGCCGACGGAAACGAGTCTGCCGCCATTAAAAACGGTAAAATATATGCCGACAGTATCAAAAAAATGGATGACCTTAATGTGGCAAATCAGATTCTGCTTGGCGTCAACGACAACGGAAAAGCATACGAACTCCATAAAAAAGTCCTCGAATATAAGGAATTTATACTGAAAGATGTAGTAGGCGATCATCCTGTAATCGAATCTTTTATTAACGAATTACTGAATTTTTCGAATCCCAAAAAAGGACTGACCGACGTCAGAGACTGGGAAACATTTACATTCAACAGCACTCCTCTGATTTCGGCGGTTGCGCTATTGAGTAAAATACAGGTGGATATTTTGAATTGCGAAAGTTATGTGCTTGAATATCTTAGGACGCGTATTGGCAAAGACGACCTCAAAATCTCGAATGTCGAAGCGGCGGTAAGCAATCCTAACGGAATGATTCTGAAAGGAGCATCGGGCGAAGCAGAAGTATTTCTGGTCGCTTTCGACGAATCGATACAGGCTGAAGCGCATGTGAGCGGAAGAACAATCTCAATGAAAGGTGGAAGAGCAAAAATTCCTTTCTCCGGTACAAACATCGGTCCAAGCACAGTGGCGGGCGATATAACATACCGTAATGCTTCGGGCGAAACGGAACGACGAACTTTTAAATTCGAATATTATGTAGTAGAACCTTCGCTGGCGGTTTCGCCGACCAAGATGAACGTGTTTTATCTGGGCGTCGATAATCCGGTAGATATTTCGGTTTCGGGAGTTTCGCAGAAAGATGTTGCCGTCAATATCAGCAACGGCTCTCTTACTCCTGCCGGACAGGGCGGCTCGTACATTGTCAAACCCAAATCTGTAGGCGAATGTAACATAACGGTCACTGCAATGGTGAACGGCGAACAAAAAGACATGGGAGCAAAAAAATTCAGAGTAAAACGTGTTCCGAATCCTGAGCCTTCGTTGCACAACATAACGGGAAAAACCGTTACCAGAAGTCAATTGAGCGCTGTACAGGGAGTTGTGGCTAAGATGCCTGCCGATTTCGATTTCGATTTGAACTGGAGAGTTATATCGTTTACTTTGGAGATAATTCAGGGAGGTTTTCAAACAACGGAAGCTTCGAAGAATAATCAATTTACTTCGGAACAAAGAAAAATGATGGAAGGAGTTAAAGTAGGTTCCAAAATTTATATATCGGATATCAAGGCAAAAGCGGATGGCATCGACGACATCAGAGATTTGCCTACTATAAATTATCAAGTAGGTGGTTAAATTGAAAAAAAAGATATTTTATGAAAAAGATTTTAATTTTTAACGTATTGTTTGCATTTATGTTCTCGTATGTGTCTTTTGCACAGGATCAGGATGTTATCGAGGACGAAGAACAGGAAGAGGAATATGAACCAATGATTCCCCGTACGGATATTTTCGAAAGAAAGGTAATAGTGGAAGAGAAAAAACCCATTGAATATGCCGAAGTCAGAGAAGAAGACGTATTGTGGTCGCAGTTTATATGGCGAATTGTTGATTGTAGAGAAAAATTGAATTTTCATCTGTATTATCCTACGGAGGATATACTGAACAGGAAAAGTCTGGCTCAGGCATTGGTTGAGGGCATCAGAAAAGGAAAAATTCAAGCTTACAGAGATGAAAATTTCAGCGCCAAAGTACCGGTAGAGAAAATCATGGAACGATTGGGCGCCGCCGATAAAGCAGTACGCCAGGAAAAATTGGAAGGCGTCGGCGATACTCTCATTGTACAAAAAGGATTTGTGAACTGGCGACAGGTGCGCGAATACAAGATTAAGGAAAAATGGTTTTTCGACAAAAAACATTCGAAATTAGATGTGCGTATCATCGCTATATGTCCTATAAAAGTTTTCAAAAAAGATGAAACAGGCGCTGCTGTCGAAGCAACCGGAAGCGATAACGATGTGGTCAGAGAAGAACTGTTCTGGATTTATTTTCCCGAAGCAAGGCGAGTGTTGGCAAATACGACATGTCACACAGGAAAAAATCAGCAGGCAAACATTTCTTTCGACGACGTTTTCCACAAAAGATATTTTGCGTCACGTATAGTGCAAGCCGCAAATGTCAATGACATAACCATTTCGGAATATACTCGCGGAGGACTTGAGGCAATCCTCGAATCCGAACGAATCAAATACGAAATGCTTAAATTAGAAAGCGATTTTTGGAGTTATTAATAAAAGCATAGATAATCACAATCAATCAATCGCGACTATTGGCGGATTGGCGAAATCGTTCCAAAGCCTGTCCGCCTGTTCGGCGGTCATATTACCTTCGAATGTCAAAACACGGTATTTCAATACATAATGTTCGTTGGGTTGCAGTTCCCAGTTTCTGTTTTTTGTTGGAGCAAAGTTGATAAAAGCGTCGCCCCGTCCGCCGTTTGCGTTCTGATCCCAGATTCGCAACGGTTCGGGAAAGTTGTAATTTTCAGGATGTCCCATAAAGAGCAAGCCCGACCGTCCTGTTCGAGTATCGCCTGTGACATATATCCAGCGGGCGTTTGTGCCGTCGATTTCGGGACGTGTTTTACCTTCGGACGTAAGCATTTCGCAATTTTCCTTTGTCCATTCGGGCGTGCCGCGCCAGCCGAATCCGGCATAACGATAGGCTTCCAGCAGTATCGGAAGCGAAGTTGAAGGCGTCAGATGCGATTCGAAATCCCACAGGAAACCGTCCGGAACATTCCATGTTTTCACTTTCCAGTATTCGTTCATAATCGCTTTTTCCGTTCCATCATTAAAAATGTAATGGTCGAGCAGAGCCGTAAATCCCGAAAAAACAGAGCCTTCGTGTGTCTCTTCGACACTGCGTGCGCGAACAGTTCCCTTTTTGTCGCCGATATTCCACAAGTCATAAAGTTTGCCGTCATATACTACGCGCGTCCAAGGATTCCAAATTCCAAAATGGTGATAATGGTCACGCGGTTGAATATTTGTCAGCACGTTTCCTTCGGGCGACCAGGCAGGATGAATATAACCGCCTGTCCGTCCGTAAGCCGGGTCTGCTCCGGGAGGCGGGTCAAGATGCGCGTAATTGTATTGCAGTACCGGACGCCCGTTCTTTGTCAAAACCAGGGCTTTCTGCGTATCTTCAATAGTCATGGCGTCTTCGGACGGTTTTGCTTTTTTCGATTCGGCAATAAATGTGCGAGTCGTTCCTGCCGGCGTCTTTCCGCTCAATATCCAGAATAGAACAGATTTACCGTCCTGTGCATAATACAGTTGTGAAGCTGTTTTCTTTAAACCGTCAGACGTCTGTTCGTACAGGACAACGACCGGCGAAGCCGGCAGTTTCAAACGGGAAACATCTGCCGACACTACGCAGTTTTCACGTTCGTAATCGCCGGATTGAACCGTGACAGTAATTTTTCCGGCTATACACGAAAACGACAAAAACATGTACGCCGCTGTAAATAATAATAGTAATTTTTCAGTCATATTCTATGTGTTATAAAAATTATACGACAAAGGTAAATATTTTTTTAATATCGTAAAAGAAAACGTCGCCAACTGCCGACGACGATTACTGTTGCTCTCTGTGGTTATTAAACATCTTTTTAACCACAGAGAACACGGAGAACACAGAGTTTATTTCTCTGTGACCTCTGTGCTCTCTGTGGTTATTAAACATCTTTTTAACCACAGAGAA